>DOVS01000338.1:0-708 GCA_003519965.1 Betaproteobacteria bacterium | reverse complement strand
AATCCCGCCATAACGCTTCCTGGCGGCTGCCCAAATCATAGAGATAATCCCAGGAATAAATGCCGGTATCGTGGCCGTCGGAAAACACGAGCACCACGGCGTAATGGCCAACCGGCTCGATGCGATTGATTTCCACGTCCTTCTTGCCGACTTGCAGCGTTTCCTGCCCGGCGCCGTGGCCGCGCACTTCCGCCGAGGGAGAATACACGCGCAAGAATTCGCACGGCAACGTAAACCGCTCGCCATTGTCGAATGCAATATCCAATACGCGGGACTGCTGATGTAGTTTAATTTCCGTCGGACGCGGGGTGTTTTTGTCCAAACCGCTCATAGCGTTACCTTCCTCTTGATACACTTCAGGGCCCTGCTTCGCACCGGCCGCCGCATCGCCCCTACAGCCGTAGGCAATCATAACCGACTTCGCCAAAAACTGAAACCGCGCCCCTACCGGGAAATCGGCGGAATGATGACGCTACGCGCCCACTACCGCCCATCTCCGACGACGGCCCTCCACCGTTGGCCGTACGCTTCCGTTTCCCAGCACCTGTCACTTCGCTGTAACATTCGGGTCATAGGATGGCAAAGAAATTTTCACATTGGGAGAATCGCGATGGCTGCGACCGTGCTCATCGTAGAGGATGAACCGGCGATTCAAGAATTAGTGGTGCTCAAGCACGACTGATGATCTAGATAAGATTAGAACATTTG
>DOVS01000300.1 GCA_003519965.1 Betaproteobacteria bacterium | reverse complement strand
TCACGCCCTCATCCTTGAAGGCGAGCATCTGTTTCAGATCAAGCTTCGGCGATGCCTTGATCCCCATGCTGGCAAAGCCGTGCCCTGCCTCCTCATAAGCCTCGGACGCATGCAGCAACGCCTTGGACGGAATACAGCCGACGTTCAGGCAGACGCCGCCAAGGCTCGGCTTGCCGTCCGGGGTTTGCCAATCGTCGATGCAGATTGTATCCAGGCCCAGCTGCGCACAGCGGATAGCGGCCACGTAGCCCCCCGGCCCGGCGCCGATAACGGCCACGTCGAACAGTTTTTCCATGGTCTCTCCCTTGGCTTGCGGGCTAAAGACCCAACAGCAGCCGCGCCGGGTCTTCCAAGGACTGCTTTATCGCCACCAGGAACTGCACCGCCTCGCGTCCGTCGATCAGGCGGTGATCGTAGGACAGGGCGAGGTACATCATGGGACGGATCACGACTTGGCCGTCCTCCGCCACCGGCCGCTCCTGGATGGCGTGCATGCCAAGAATCGCGCTTTGCGGCGGATTCAGAATGGGCGTGGACATCAGCGAACCGAATACGCCGCCGTTGGTGATGGTGAAGCTGCCGCCCGATAGGTTGTCGATCGTCAGTTTGCCGTCCTGGGCCTTGCGCGCGAATTCGGCAATATCCGCTTCGGTTTCGGCGAACGATAATTGGTCGGCGTTACGCAGCACCGGGACCACCAGCCCGCGGGGACTGCTGACGGCGACGCCAATATCATAGTAGCCATGATAGACGATATTCTCGCCGTCGATGGATGCGTTGACCACGGGAAATTTCTTCAGCGCCGCCACCGCCGCCTTGATGAAGAACGACATGAATCCTAGGCGAACCTGGTGTACTTGCTGCATGCTCTCCCGATAACGCGCGCGAATGTCCTTCACCGCCTGTAAGTTGACTTCGTTGAAGGTCGTGAGGATGGCGGCGTCGCGCTGCGCCGCCAGTAGCCGCTCAGCGACGCGGGCGCGCAGCCGGGTCATGGGCGCCCGCTGCTCGGGCCGGGCGCCGGCAACATCAGATGGGGCCGCCGCCGGAGAGGGTGCGGCCGCTGGCGCCGCCTGCTCCAGGTAGGCCAACACATCGCCCTTGACAATCCGCCCGCCGGGACCGCTGCCGGTAATTTGCCGGGGATCGATTTCATGCTCCGCCACTAACTTACGCGCCGCCGGGCCGAGCGCCGGCGCTTCCGCCGTTGCGGTTTTCTCCACGGCGGCGGTCTTGGCTACGGCAACGGTCTCTTCCGCGGGAGCGGCGGCGACAGTGGGCTGGGCGCTGGTATCGAGCACCGCGATCACTTCCTGGCTAGCAACCATGCCGCCGTCTTTTCGGACGATGCGGGTCAGCACGCCGTCCGCCGGCGCGGGCAGCTCCAACACGACTTTATCGGTTTCGATGTCGATGAGGTTTTCGTCGCGGCGCACGCTCTCCCCTTCTTGCTTGCGCCAGGTAAGCAAGGTGGCTTCGGTGAGGGACTCCGCCAGCGGGGGCACTTTAATTTCGATTTGCATGGTTTCTCCGCTTGTTTCCTAACGCACGCCGAGCGCCGCATCGACCAGCGCCTTTTGCTGCGCTAAATGCTTGAATAGGTAGCCCGCCGCTGGCGAGGCCGCTTCCGGCCGGCCGGCGTAGTGCAGGCGCTGGCTCGATTTTAGGCACGCACGCAGGTGGCGCCGCAGCGCATGCCACGCGCCTTTATTTTGCGGCTCTTCTTGGGTCCACACAATGTCTTTTGCCCTGGGATAGCGGCGCAGCGCCGCGTGCAACGCCGCGCTGGGGAAAGGGTAAAGTTGCGGCAGCCGGAGAATGACGGTCGTGTCTAATGCACGCTCCCGGCGGGCGGCGCTAAGATCGTAGTACACCTTGCCGCAGCAAATAATAATCCGCTGCGCTTGTTTTGGATCGATAGCGGCGTCGTCGTCCAGCACCGGCATGAAGCGTTCCTGGGCTAGCGCATCCAGGCTGGAGACGCATTCCTTGTGACGCAGCAGGCTTTTCGGCGTGAAGACGATCAGCGGCTTGCGGTAGGGGCGCAACATTTGACGCCGCAGCAAATGGAACATCTGCGCCGGTGTGCTGGGCACGCACACTTGCAGGTTGTCTTCGGCGCACAATTGCAGGTAGCGCTCGATACGCGCCGAGGAGTGTTCCGGCCCTTGGCCTTCGTAACCATGGGGCAACAGCATCGCCAGCCCGCATTGCCGCCCCCACTTCGCTTCGCCGGCGGCGATGAATTGATCGATGACGACCTGGGCGCCGTTGGCGAAATCGCCGAACTGCGCTTCCCAGATGACCAGTTCGTTCGGCTGGGCGGTGCTGTAACCGTACTCGAACGCCAGCACCGCCGCTTCCGACAGTAAAGAATCGATCATCAGAAAATGGGGCTGCGTGGCGGACAGGTGCTGGAGCGGCTGATACACGCCGGCGTCCCAGCACGCGCGTTTTTGGTCGTGAAGCACGGCGTGGCGATGGAAAAAAGCGCCACGGCCGCTGTCCTGCCCGGAGAAACGCACGCCGTAGCCATTTTCCAGCAGCGTGGCGTAGGCCAGGTTTTCCGCCATGCCCCAATCGATGGGCAGCGCCCCTTCTCCCATGCGGCGGCGCTCCGCCATGATTTTCTCCACCCGCGGGTGAAGGTGGAAATCCGCCGGCGTCGTGGTGAGTTGGCGCGCCAGCCGTTGCAGGTCTTCCCGCGGTACTCCGGTATCCGCCTCCGTATCCCAATGGGTTTCCCTGAACGGCGTCCAATCGACGGCGAACGACCGCCGGTAGTTGCTCAACACCGGCTGCGTCATCGGCTCGCCGCTATCCAGCCGCTGGCGGTAGTCCGCGATCATCCGCTCCGCTTCGCGGCTGCTGACGATCTTTTCCGCCGCCAGCTTGTCGGCATACAACCGGCGCACGCCCGGATGTTTGACGATGGTGCGATACATCAGCGGCTGGGTCACGGCGGGCTCGTCCTGCTCGTTATGCCCCAAGCGGCGAAAGCAAACGAGGTCGATCACCACGTCCTTGCCAAACGTCATGCGGTACTCCAGCGCCAAGCCGGCCGCCAGCAACACCGCCTCGGGGTCGTCGCCGTTGACGTGGAA
>DOVS01000032.1 GCA_003519965.1 Betaproteobacteria bacterium | reverse complement strand
ACCGCCGTCATGGCGTCGTCCATTACACCGCTCCCCGCCACAATTTAGCGTAATATATTTTTTTATATAACGGCTGTCAATTTCGCTTGAAAATTTGGATGCGAATATCCGGTGGTCATCCCATTTGATTTTTGCTAAGGTAAAGCCTCCCAAGATTAATTGCCAAGGAGTGGACGGAGATGAAGCGCATGATGAAATCATTGGTTGTGGTTGCTACGTTTTCACTAGTGTGCGGTTATGCACAAGCAAGCGATCAGGTGGTGCATTCGGTCAAGGGCAAATTCTCCGATGTGAAGGAAAACGTGGAGATGGCGATTACCGACCGAGGGCTGGTGATCAACAATGTTTCTTATATAGGCAACATGCTGGACCGTACGGGTAAGGCGGTAGGGGACACCAAGAAAATCTATCTTAAGGCCGAAACGTTTGAATTTTGCAGCGCCGTTTATTCTCGCGGCATGATGGAGGCGGATCCTAAGAATATCGTCTACTGCCCTTATACCATTGCGGTTTACGTATTGCCTCGCGAGCCGAAGAAAGTGTACATCGCCTATCGCAGGCCGCCGATCGAAGGTTCGGCGAAATCCAAGGCGGCGCTGAAAAAAGTCGATAAGCTGATGGCGGATATCGTTAAACACGCAATGTCGATGTATTGATGTTCTTTGCCGCCGGGTAATACATTTAGCCTTGTAAATGATGCCGCATGTTGCATGAGCAAGCATTTTTTAACGTACTTTCTGACGAAACCCGGCGGCGGCTCCTCGCGTTGATTCTCCGTGAAGGAGAGCTGTGCGTGTGCGAATTGTTTTATGCGCTTGAGGCGTCCCAGCCAAAAGTTTCCCGCCACCTGGCGGTGATGCGCGAAGCCGGGCTGTTAAGCGTGCGGCGGGAGGGTACCTGGGTATTTTATCGGCTAGATGCGCGGTTGCCGCAATGGGCGGCGGATATTCTTGGGCTAATGGCGCAGGGCGGCGCGCGCGTCCCCTTGTTCCAGCGCGATGCGCAGCGCTTGGCCGTCATGCCGGAGCGTCCCATGACTTGCTGTCGCTGAATTTTTTTGCGCCATTATATGTGATATGGTATATATATGGATATGCATATAGTTGGAGGGGCGGGTCATGACGTATCCCATACGGGTTTTGTTTCTTTGTTCCGGCAATTCAGCGCGTTCTCAGATGGCGGAAGGGCTGTTACGCTTTTACGGCGGGGAAGATTTTGAGGTGTCGAGCGCCGGCCTTGAACCCAAGGGGTTGAATCCTCTCGCAGTGAGGGCGATGGCGGAAATCGATATCGATATTTCTCGGCAGCGCAGCAAGCACTTGGACGAATTTTTAGATCGGCCATTTGATTTTATTATTACCGTTTGCGACCGGGCGCGTGATAACTGTCCGACATTTCCCGGCGATAGCGAGAAAATCCATTGGGGTTATGACGATCCGGCAGCCGCCGAAGGCGATGAGGAAACCCGGCTTGCTATCTTTCGGCGCGTCCGAAACGAAATTAGGCAGCGGATGTCTATTTGGGTGGCCGCGCAGCAAAAAAGGATTAAAGATCAAGGCCTGCGTAGCAAGTCGTGATGAAAATTAAGGGACAAGGCGCGTTTTATCGCCGTGGATGACGCACCGTTAATGCGCAAGGCGCCGATGGCGTCATGATAAGGAGAGATCATGAAATGTATTGAGATATTCGATCCGGCGATGTGTTGTTCGACCGGCGTGTGCGGCGCCCAGGTCGATCCGGCGTTACCCCGGTTCGCTGCCGACTTGGATTGGCTCAAGCACGAGGGGGTTGAGGTGCATCGCTTCAACTTGGCGCAACAGCCTCAGGCGTTTGCCGATAATCCGCTTGTCGCAGGTGAATTAAACCAGGTGAATAATTTACCCATTATCGTGATAGGCGGCGTTATCGTGAGCCGGGGCGGTTATCCTTCTCGGCAGGAATTGGCCGCTTGGCTAGGACTCGGCCTCCCGGCGGCGGGCGAGGCCGTCAGCGGCGGCTGTAAGCCTGGCGGCGGTTGCTGTTGATGCGTCGTTGCGATTAATTTTAGGATATTCAATGCTTTTTAACGATATTTCGACGCGTTACCTATTTTTTACGGGTAAGGGCGGCGTCGGTAAGACATCCTTGTCTTGCGCGACGGCGGTGGCCTTGGCCGACCAAGGGAAGCGGGTGTTGCTGGTGAGCACCGATCCGGCGTCTAATTTGGATGAAGTCCTGGGGACGCCGCTTTCGTCGCAGCCAGCACTCGTGCGTGGGGTCCCTGGGCTGTCGGCGGTTAATTTGGATCCCCAGGCGGCGGCTAACGCCTACCGTGAGCGAGTGGTAGGGCCGTATCGCAGCATATTGCCCGAGGCGGCGGTGAGTAGCATCGAAGAACAATTGTCGGGGGCGTGCACCGTCGAAATCGCCGCTTTCGACGAGTTTGCCAAATTGCTGGGCGATCGGGAGGCAACTCGGGAGTTCGAGCATGTTGTCTTCGATACCGCGCCGACCGGCCATACGTTGCGGCTCTTGACGCTGCCGGGCGCCTGGAGCGGATTTATCGAGGCCAATCCTGGCGGGATGTCCTGCCTAGGGCCGCTAGTGGGGTTGCAAGCGCAGCGCGCCCTGTACGCGGCGGCCGTTAGCGTTTTGTCGGGTCCGGCGCAGACCACGTTAGTGTTGGTCAGCCGGCCCGACAACGCCGCGCTGGAGGAAGCCGAACGCGCGCGTGGGGAACTCGCCGCGCTAGGGGTGCGCAATCAGCATTTGGCGCTGAATAGCGTTTTTACGGCCAGTCGCGGCGGCGATCC
>DOVS01000199.1 GCA_003519965.1 Betaproteobacteria bacterium | reverse complement strand
TTTTCCTTGATGAAATTGGTGAAATTCCTTTGGAACTTCAACCCAAGTTGTTGCGCGTGTTACAGGAACGCGAAGTGGAACGTCTGGGTGGACGTGAAGTGATTCCGCTCGACGTTCGCGTACTGGCTACCACTAACCGCAACATGCGCGAGGAAGTTGCCGCCGGGCGGTTTCGTGAAGATTTATTCTACCGACTCAATGTCTTCCCGTTGCACGTAACGTCGTTACGCGAGCGCAAGGCCGATATCCTGCCGCTGGCCAACCGGTTGATCCAGAAATACTGTCCGGAAGGGCGCTGTGTGCCGCATCTGTCCAAGGATGCGCAGCAGGCATTATTGTCGCACCCCTGGCCCGGTAATGTTCGCGAGCTCGATAACGTGATTCAGCGTGCACTGATCCTTATGAACGGTGATCAAATCGAAGTCGAAGGTCTGTGCTTTGAGTTTGATGTCTCGAATCTCCCCGAGCCAACACAGATGTCTGAGGCGTCTATTGAAACGGCAGCCGGTGAAGGGCTTGGCGATGATCTGAAATCGAGAGAGTTTGAGCTGATTCTGGATGCCCTGAACCGTGATCGCGGTAGCCGTAAGGCCGCTGCTGAACGACTGGGTATCAGTCCACGCACACTACGCTACAAACTTGCGCGTATGCGCGAACAGGGTATAGCCGTTCCGGCCTAGGAGGACTTCGCATGAGCACTATCAGTAACGTTGATCAGGTTCTGGCGGAAATGCGCCGTTTGACTGCCGCTGCGCAAAGTACATCGGCAGAGCTGGACAAGTCGCAGTCGGCTGGCGGTGACTTCGCATCGCTGTTGAAACAGTCAGTGGACGAGGTTAATAGCATCCAGCAGACCGCGGGGAAAATGTCTGCCGCGTTCAGTTCGGGTGATCCAAACGTTGATGTTACCGAAGTCATGGTGGCTTTACAGAAAGCCGGTGTGGCATTCCAGGCTATGACCGAGGTGCGTAATCGTCTGGTATCGGCCTACCAGGAAATCATGAGCATGCAGGTTTAGTTTCCGTTAGGGCGAAATGGCGGCTGCACCCCGGCAATTTTTGCAGGCCCAGCTAGAGGGATTTAATCAGTTGCCCAGTGGCAAGAAACTGGGGCTGATGCTAGGGCTAGCGGCGACGATCGCCCTTTTGGTCGGTTCCTGGATATGGCTGCGCATGCCCGATTACCGCGTGCTGTACAGCAACCTGACCAATCGCGACGGCGGCGCGGTTCTCGCCGCGCTTCAGCAAATGAACGTCCCCTATAAAATGGCGGCGGGCGGTACGGCGATTCTGGTGCCGAACAGCCAGGTGTACGAGGCCCGGCTACGCCTGGCCACCCAAGGGCTGCCGCGGGGAGGAAATGTCGGCTTCGAGCTGCTGGATAAGCAGAAATTCGGTATTAGCCAATTTCAAGAGCGGGTCGACTATCAACGCGCCTTGGAAGGAGAGCTAGCCCAGACCATCGAGTCTCTCAGAAGCATCCAGTCGGCACGGGTGCATCTTGCCATTCCCCGTCCATCGGTATTCGTTCGTAATCAAGATAAGCCAAGCGCCTCGGTGCTGTTGAATTTGTATCCGGGCAGGGTGCTGGATAGCGGGCAGATCAGCGGAATTGTCCATTTAGTGGCAAGCGGCATCCCCGATTTGTCGTTTAAGCGCGTTACCGTGGTCGATCAGAACGGCGATTTGCTCAGCCAGCCTGGCAACGTGGCGCGCGCCGGGCTGGAGCCGAGCCAACTGGCCTATATGCGGCAAGTAGAGCAAGCGTATATTCAGCGGATCGAATCGATTCTGGCGCCGATTACCGGTCCCCACAATGTCCATGCCCAAGTAAGTGCGGCTATCGACTTTTCCCGGGTCGAGCAGACGGCGGAAACATTTAAGCCGAACCCGACACCCACGGATTCGGCAATTCGCAGCGAGCAGACTTCGGAAACCACCGGTGGCGGCGGCAAAGCGGCGGGCGGTTTGCCCGGCGCGCTTTCCAATCAGCCGCCAGGCGCGGCGTCGGCGCCTATTACTGCGCCCACGGTGGTGGGCGGCGGCCAGAGCGGATCCGCTTCCGCTCCGGTCAGTAAGGAATCGACCATCAATTATGAGCTGGATAAGACGATTAAGCATATTCAGTTGCCGCCCGGCAGCATCAAGCGGTTGTCGGTGGCGGTGGTGGTAAACGATAAGATGGTCGTTGGTAAGGATGGCAAGTCGGCGCATCAGCCATTTACCGTCGATGAATTGAAGAAAATCAGCGGGTTGGTTAAGGAGGCCATGGGCTATAATGCGGCTCGGGGAGATACGCTCAATGTGGTGAATACCGCGTTTCATGTGAGTGTGCCGGAACCGCCCTTACCTTTCTGGAAGGATCCGGCGACCTTGGACTTGGCAAGGGAAGTCGTGAAAAACTTATTTATTCTGGGTATGGTGCTATTTGCCGTGTTCGCTATTATCCGTCCTTTGCTGCGCGCCATGGCGCAGGCGCCGCGTCCGGCGCAGAGAGAAGACGAGGAGGAGGTGCATGCGGCGGCGATCAAGACCGGCGGCGGCGGATATGAGGAAAATGTACAGTTAATTAAGGATTTTTCCCGGCAGGAACCGAGTATTGTCGCTAACGTGGTGAAGGATTGGGTGGGCGGTAGTGAGTGACGGCATCCTGAAAAGCGCGATTTTACTGGCGACGATCGGTGAGGAGGCGGCCGCCGAAGTATTCAAGTACCTGGGGCCGAAGGAAGTTCAAAAAATCGGCGCCGCTATGGCGGCGTTGAGTAATGTCGGCCGCGAGCAAGTCGCCGAAGTGCTATCGGAATTTCGTGATGAAGCGGAGAAAAAAACCACGGTAGGCATGGCGTCCAACGATTATATCCGGAATGTGTTGACTCGGGCGTTGGGCGACGATAAGGCCGCTAATTTGATCGACCGGATTTTACACGGTGGCGACACCAGTGGGATCGAAAGTTTAAAATGGATGGATTCTGGCGATGTGTCGGAGCTGATTAAGAACGAGCATCCGCAGATTGTCGCCACCATTTTGGTGCACCTTGATCGCGATCAGGCGAGCGAGGTGTTAGGGTATTTTACCGAGCGTTTACGCAACGATGTCTTGTTGCGCATCGCTACCTTGGACGGAATTCAGCCGACGGCGTTGAAGGAGCTGAACGACGTGCTAACCGGCTTGTTGGCCGGTAGCGCGAATTTGAAAAAAAGCGCCATGGGCGGCATTCGACCGACGGCGGAAATTCTCAACTATATGGGAACGTCTCTGGAGGCATCGGTGCTTGCGAGCGTTCGGGATTTCGATCCCGATTTGGCGCAGAAAATCCAGGATGAAATGTTCGTTTTCGACAACCTTCTCGATCTGGAAGATCGTGGGATTCAGTTGCTACTGCGGGAGGTGCAGTCGGAATCGCTGATTATTGCGTTGAAGGGAACCAGCGAGGAGCTCCGTGAGAAAGTCTTCAAAAATATGTCTCAGCGCGCCGCTGAAATGTTGCGCGACGACTTGGAGTCTAAAGGCCCTGTGCGAGTGAGCGAAGTAGAAGCTGAGCAGAAGGAAATCCTCAAAATTGTTCGTCGCCTGGCGGACGAAGGGCAGATCGTGCTCACTGGAAAAGGCGAGGAAAGCGTCGTCTAGGCGGCA
>DOVS01000085.1 GCA_003519965.1 Betaproteobacteria bacterium | reverse complement strand
TCTACCAGGCTGAGCTACACCCCGTTACTGCGGCAACGGCTGCTGAAAACAGCAACCCCGCCCGCAAAAAAATTAACGGCTAATAAGTGCGGGAGACCGCAAAGTCCGCCAATTGTAGCAAACAATCCTTGTGATTTGAATGCGGCAACTGCGCGATCGCCGCGCGCGCGCGCGCGGACTCTTCCTCGGCCTTGCCATGGGCGTATTGCAGCGCGCCGGTTTGCTGGATCGCTTCCATTACGGCGTCGATGTCATCCCGCCCACCCTGCGCGATGGCCGCGCGAATCACCGCCGCTTGCGCCGTGCTTCCGTTGCGCATCGCGTAAAGCAACGGCAGCGTGGGCTTGCCTTCGGCCAAGTCGTCGCCGACGTTTTTTCCGGTTTCCTGGTAATTGCCGGAATAATCCAACACGTCGTCGATTAATTGGAACGCCGTCCCCAAATGCATGCCGTAAGCGGCCATCGCCTGCTCGTCGGCGGCGGAAACCTCGCCGAGTATCGCACCCAGCCTGGCGGACGCCTCGAACAATTGCGCCGTCTTATAATGGATGACTTGAAAATAGCGTTGCTCGTCGGTATCCGGTTCATGGCAGTTGAGCAACTGCAGCACTTCCCCTTCCGCGATAATGTTGGTGGCGTCCGCCATCACATTCATGACCCGGAAATTACCGATCGCCACCATCATTTGGAACGCGCGGGAATAGAGGAAATCTCCCACCAAGACGCTGGCCGCGTTGCCGAATACCGCGTTAGCCGTGGATTTTCCGCGCCGCAAATCGGACGCATCGACTACGTCGTCGTGCAGCAAGGTGGCGGTGTGGATAAACTCCACCACCGCCGCCAAATCGTAATGATGCGCGCCCCGGTAACCGCAGGCGTTGGCCGACAATACGGTCAACAATGGCCGCAGCCGCTTGCCGCCGCTGTTGACGATATACTCGCCGACTTGGCGAATGAGCACGACATCGGAATGCAATTGACGGCGGATAACGTCATCCACCGCTTGCATTTCTTCATGAGTCAACTGACGCACGCGCTCTAACACAGAAAACCGCCCCATTCAATCTGGAAAACCGCGCCCATCCCGCCACGTGGGGATTGGACGGCTACGGCTGAATTCTAACCAATATTGACGATAGCCGCCATCCTTCCCTTGACCGGAGAGGGCGGCGGCCCATCGCAGTTGACCATTTCAAAAATCCGGGCTATCCTTACCAGCTTTCTTAAACGACGCCAGCTTAATTCAAGCAGGAGACACTCAACATGTATGCGGTCATAAAAACCGGCGGCAAGCAATACCGCGTTGCGCCCGGCGAAAAACTTAAAATAGAACAGATACCGGCAGACATTGGCAGCGAGATCGTGTTGGATCAGGTCCTCATGGTAACGGACGGGGAGCAGGTCGCCATCGGCGCGCCGCTCGTCGCCGGCGCCCAGGTCAAGGCAACGGTGCTGGGGCAAGGCCGCGGCGCGAAGATCCACATTTTTAAGATGCGCCGTCGCAAGCACTACCGTAAAAGCCAGGGACATCGCCAAAATTACACGGAAATCCGTATCGACAATATCGCGGCCTAGGCGTTATCCAAGGAGATTAGATTATGGCTCATAAAAAAGCAGGCGGCAGCTCACGCAACGGCCGCGACTCTCAATCCAAACGGCTGGGCGTGAAGCGTTTCGGCGGCCAGCGCGTCTCCGCGGGCAGTATTATCGTGCGGCAGCGCGGCACTCGCTTTCATCCCGGCATGAACATGGGCATTGGCAAGGACCACACGCTGTTCGCCAAGGTGGACGGCGATGTGAAATTCTTGGTCAAGGGCCCTCAGAACCGGAAATATGTATCGATTATTCCTGTGGAATAAAGCGGTTTAACCCGCCGCGCCGAGCCCTGTCTAAACGAGATGGGGCTTTTTTTATTGGGTCGCGGCCACAAACATAGCGCCGGAAATTAAGCGAACGCTAGCGCCTGGATGCAGACGAGCGGGCGCACGCCGGCGTCTTTAACGGCAGCGGATGCGCCCTTCGTGATCAAGCGGCGCGGGAGAGTTCGGCATGAAATTTATCGATGAGGCGCGGATTGAAGTCATTGCCGGCGACGGCGGTAACGGCGTCGCCAGCTTCCGGCGTGAAAAATTCATCCCCAAAGGGGGGCCGAACGGCGGCGACGGTGGACGTGGCGGCAGTATTTATGCGGTCGCCGACCGTAATCTCAATACATTGCTCGACTTCCGCTACACGCGCATTCTGCGCGCTCAACGCGGCGAAAACGGGCGCGGCGGCGACTGCTACGGTAAAGGCGGGGAAGACCGGACAGTGCGGGTGCCCGTAGGCACCGTCGTTACCGACGCCGATAGCGGCGCGCTGGTCGCCGACCTCAACCGCGACGGCATGACCGCGTTAATCGCCAAGGGCGGCCAAGGCGGGCTGGGAAACATCCATTTCAAATCCAGCACCAACCGCACCCCGCGTCAATTCACTCCCGGCGAACAAGGCGAACGCTTGACGCTTCGTCTGGAGCTCAAGGTACTGGCCGACGTTGGTTTGCTAGGCCTGCCCAATGCGGGAAAATCCACCTTTATCCGCGCCGTTTCCGCCGCGCGCCCCAAGGTTGCCGACTATCCATTCACGACGCTTCATCCCAACCTCGGCATGGTTCGCGTGAATTACGACCGGAGCTTCGTCATCGCCGACATTCCCGGGTTGGTGGCGGGGGCGGCGGAAGGCGTCGGCTTGGGACACCAGTTTCTCCGCCATCTGGCGCGCACCCGGCTGCTGCTGCACCTCATCGACATCGCCCCTCAGGACGAAGCGGCGGATGCAGCGGCGGACGCGCGCACCATCGCCGACGAATTAAGAAAATACGACGCGGCGCTCTATCGCAAGCCGCGCTGGCTGGTGCTCAATAAAATAGATCTGCTGCCGGAAGCGGAATGGGAAGCCCACCGCCAGCAGCTTCTCCAGACGCTCGACTGGCACGACAAAAGCTTCGTCGTTTCCGCCGTGAGCGGCAAGGGATGCCGTGAACTGACGCTGGAGATCATGAATTATTTGGAACAAGCGGCGAAGGAGGACGACCTTACCGCCACGCTGCCAGAAAACGAGAGCGCGGCCGGCCATTCCAACGCATCGCTGGATTAACCGCAATGCGCACTGCACTTTCTTCCGCCAAGCGTCTAATCGTCAAAGTCGGCAGCAGCTTGGTTACCGCCGACGGCGCCGGCCTCGACCATGCCGCCATCGCCGCCTGGGCGACGCAAATCGCCCAGCTCAGGCAAATGGGGCGGGAAGTAGTGTTGGTCTCGTCGGGCGCGGTGGCGGAAGGCATGCAACGGCTCCAGTGGACAACGCGCCCTCCCGCGCTGCATGCGCTGCAAGCGGCGGCGGCTGTCGGTCAAATGGGACTCGTGCAAATGTACGAATCCTGTTTTCGCCGGCACCGGCTGCATACCGCCCAAATTCTACTCACCCACGACGATCTCAGCAGCCGCACCCGCTACCTGAACGCCCGCTCCACCCTGCGCGCGCTGCTCGGCCTGAATGTCATTCCC
The DNA here is from genome assembly GCA_003519965.1 of Betaproteobacteria bacterium. GTDB lineage: Bacteria > Pseudomonadota > Gammaproteobacteria > Burkholderiales > UBA9220 > UBA9220. Next base: position 483 of record DOVS01000085.1, on the reverse strand, counting down.
ATTATTAACGAAAACGACACCGTGGCCACCGACGAAATCCGTTTCGGCGACAACGACACGCTAGCCGCGTTGGTCGCCAATCTTGTCGAGGCCGACGCCTTAATCATCCTAACCGATCAAGCGGGACTTTACTCCGCCGACCCGCGGCGACATCCCGGCGCCAGGCTAATCACGCAAGCGCGCGCCGACGATCCCGCGCTGGAAAAAATGGCTGGCGGCGCGGGCAGCGCCATCGGCCGCGGCGGGATGCTCGCCAAGATATTGGCCGCCAAACGGGCGGCGCGCAGCGGCGCGCACAGCATCATCGCATCGGGGCGCGAACCGGATGTACTGTTGCGGCTGGCGGCGGGAGAAACCATCGGCACCCGGATTATCGCCGGCGCGGTCAAGACCGCGGCGCGCAAGCAATGGCTTGCCGACCATCTCCAGGTACGCGGTCAATTGCTATTGGACGACGGAGCGGTCAAGGCCCTGCGAGAAGAC
>DOVS01000092.1 GCA_003519965.1 Betaproteobacteria bacterium | reverse complement strand
TATGGCCGTTGTTGGTGATGGCGGAGTGGATGGAACAGTATCGGGTCGGATGAAATCCCTGCACATCAGCCCCATCGCTCCCAACAGCCGACTGTCTCTCCCTATCCGGCGCGGCGCGGCGCGGCGGTGGATCGAAAAGGCGGAACGGAAACTGGCGCAGCCGTATGACGTCCAGATCGCCGCTCTCAAGGATCCGCGGCAAACCACGCACGAAAGCAACACGCACCTGATTTACGACCGCATCCGCCCCGGCCGAACCGATATCCGTCTCTTCCACAAAATACCGGATTCCGATCCCTGCAAGCATCCCCGGCGCATTTCCCGCACGGCGAGGCCATTCCAACCCGAGAGGATACACATCCATGGCGGCGTCCTCCAACGGCCGCCGGCACGAAGAAAAGCGCCGCTCCGCACACCCGCTACAGTTTATCGACACAATGATCCCGCTTTAAAATTACATCAATGGCGCTATCGCTCCAATTACGGTAGCGTCTTCATCCGCGCCGCCTTTGTGGATCTTCCCGATATTCCCGTTGAGCACTACGCCATGATCCACCGCAGCCTGAACATAGCCGATTACACATCCTCGCGGAGTATCGCAACGCGCCGCTGCGAGATACGAGCGCACCTCGGCATTCCCGCCGATCCCCGCGTGCTGCGCTTCTGCGAACGCGTGGCGCCGGAAAAGGAACGCCACCGTTTAACCACGGCGGCAGCCACCTTGATCGCTTCGCGCCCGGGGCTTCGTCTGGCGCACGGACAAACTGCGCGGCAGGCGGCGAAACAACGCTGCGGCTGGGCCATTACCGCCAACCGGGCGGTTTCTCTGTATCGCACTCGACGACCGATATGAAAATCCTTTATCTCCATCCCGAAGCCTGGAGCGGCGAATATCCTATTCTGCGAAAACTGCGGGAACTCAGCCATACCGTGTGCGCTCTGGAAGAAAAACGCGGCCTGGGTCAGCGCCGCCAATTGCTCCCCTATTTTCTCGAACCGGGCGATGATATCGCCACACTGTGGTATGACCCCAGCAGAGGCTGGGAAAAGGTGGTGACCTGGCCGGTGGATCGTTTTTTCAAGCAGGGCTTTAACGGCCGTAATTTAGCCCATCGCATGTGGGTAATTCTTGAAGCCCTGCGGCAATTCCAGCCCGACGCGGTGATTTCTTCCGAGGGATTCAGTTACGGCGTTCCCGCCGCTTTTCTAAAACGGCTAGGCGCCTTGTCTCCCCGCCTAGTCGTCAGTTATATTGGCGGCGATATTCTCGACTGCCCCGAAGCGGATTGTGGACGACGAAGAACGACGATCACCCGCTGGCTAATTCAGCAAAGCCTTAAGGGGCCGGAAGTCCTCCGGCCCGTTTCATTCCTCAATAAGCGTTGGTTGCTCGCGGAAAAAGCCACGGAAAACCGTATTTCCGTTTGCCCCAGCCACTTGGTCGCCCCGGCGGAGATATTAGCGGACGTTTACCAACACCGGCACGCCATTAGGGCGCTAATACGCGAACACTATGGTATTTCGCCGGAAGCTCCGCTTATTATCACGTTAAGCAGCAACGAAAAAGGGAAAGGACTGCATGTATTGGCCAAGAGTTGGATTGCGGTTAAGGCGCGCCTTCCTGACGCCCATTGGCTCTTAGCCGGGCCCGTTACGCCTTGGCTAAACCAAGCGGTATTGCGCGATGCGGGCTTAGCGTCCTCCGTTCATGTCGCGGGCTTATTGCAAGGGAAAGCGGTTTTTGAACACTTAGCCGCCGCCGACGCCAATATCAACCCCAGTCTCTGTGAAGGGCTGAATATGGTAACGGTCGAGGCCGCCGCCGTAGGCGCCCCCACCATCACCAGCGATGGAGCCGGCATTGCCGATTGGGTGCAAAAGGCCGATGCAGGCGTTGTTGTGCCAGCAGGTGACGAAAAGGCGCTAGCAAATGCTATCATTCGCTTCTTTGAAGACGATGCGCGGCGCGCCCAGCAATCGGAACATGCGCATGCCATGTCCAGGGAATTCTCGCTCGATTGCATTGCGGCGGCATTACTCCGCCTATTCGCAAACATTACTACCGAAAAAAACAACGAAGGAAACCAAGCTTGTCTCTGATTCTCGGCATCCAATCCGGCCACGAATCCTCTGTCGTGCTGTTTCGGGACGGAAAACTGCTTGCAGCCATTTCCGAGGAACGGCTCACCCGGATCAAAAACGACGGCGGCCGCATGCCTGAACGCAGCATTGACCATGTGCTGTCCCTGGACAGACTACAACGGAGCGATCTCACCGCCATCGCCTTACAGTATACGTTCTATCCCGAGAAATACTTCCTGCGCGAATCTCTTTTCAAGGAGCTTGAACGCCGCTTGCTCCGCGTTAAAAAGAAATTACGCGGAAAAGCGGAATCCCTGCTGATGGCTGGAAATTTCCGCGAGAAACTAGCCCGAATGGGTAAAAAATTCGAGCATCATTTCCGTCGGCAGGCTTTTCTGGCCGGGGAAGGCTTTTCCCGTGCGTCGCTGCATTTCTTCGACCACCACGAAGCCCACGCCATTCCCGCCGCTTATTATTCCGGTTTCGACCGGGCCGCGGTAATCACCATGGACGGCTGCGGCGATGAAAACATTTACTACACCGCAAGCGTCTGGCGTAATCACACGCTGGAGCGAATACATCGGTGTCAAACACAGGGAGCATCGGCGGGTCTGTTCTACAGCCACATCACCCAATTACTCGGCTTCCAACCCTTGCGTCACGAGGGCAAGATTATCGGCCTGGCCGCCTATGGCGATCCCAAGCCCTTGTACGATGTTTTTCTTAAGGCCTTGCGCCCTACGCCGGACAGAACCGGACTAACTTCCGACTTTGCCGGCCAGGAAGATGCGGAAGCCAAACGCATCGACTATCTGCGTCAAGCGATCCAAGGACATAGCCGGGAAGATGTTTCCGCCGCCGCCCAGCAAGTGCTGGAAGAGGTCGTACTGACTCTGGTGAAAAATTTCCTGGCGAAAAGCGGTATGGATTGCGTCGCTCTCAATGGCGGGGTGTTCGCCAACGTCAAGCTCAATCAGCGCATCGCCGCGCTACCTGAAGTAAACAGTGTATTCGTCTTCCCGGCGATGAGCGATACCGGCAACAGCATCGGCGCGGCCCTGCTCGACATGCAAGCCCGCCACCCGAAGCATTTCACCGCTTCACGCCGAGCGCTGGAATCGGTTTATTGGGGTCCGGCGTTCGCCCCCGAAGCCATCGAGACCGAACTACGCCAACAGCGCCTCTCCTACCGGCGCCTCGACGAAGAAGCTCTGGTGCGCACCGCCGCCCAGGCCATCCATGACGGGGCGGTGGTCGGCTGGTTTCAAGGCCGCATGGAATTCGGCCCTCGCGCCTTGGGCAATCGCAGCATGCTGGCCCGCCCGACCAAGGCCGACATTAACGACTGGCTCAATCGGCGCCTGGAACGCTCCGAATTCATGCCTTTCGCCCCCAGTGTACTGGAAGAACACGCCGACGCATTATTTAACAATGTTGCTAAGGCGCGCCACACCGCCGAATTTATGACGATCACGTTCGACGTAAAACCGGAATGGCGCGAACGCCTCTCCGCGGTGGTGCATGTTGACGGCACCGCACGCCCCCAGCTGGTCAGCCGCCGCACCAATCCAATGTATCATCACTTAATCAGCGCTTACTACGATCTATCCGGCATTCCGGCGGTACTCAACACCAGTTTCAACGTCCACGAAGAACCCATCGTTTGCGCGCCGCCGGAAGCCGTGCGCGCCTTTGTCGAAAAGCGGGTGGATTGCCTGGCGATCGGCCCGTTCTGGCTAGAGCATCAAGATTAACACCGTGGAAATTAAAGCCCTCGCTGACGACACTCTTTATCCCGCTGTGCTAGAGATGTTCGGCACGCCACCGGCGGGCCGCATTCTGGACGTACCATCCGGCCACGGCGCCTTTGCCCAGGAACTGCTAAAGCGGGGTTATTCGGATATTCACTGCCTGGACATCAATGCCGATAACTTCAAACTGCCTGGAGTACAGTTTCGGCAATACGATGCCGCCCATCCGTTGCCTTATCCCGATGGCTACTTCGATTATGTGTTTAGCATCGAAGGCATCGAACACTTCGATTCGCCCTTTCTCTTCGTCAAGGAACTGTGCCGCGTACTGAAGCCGGGAGGAAAACTCTATCTCAGCACACCCAATACTTTCTCAGTGGACGCCCGACTGAAATATTTGGTGTCCGGTTACTTTCCCCGCTTTCGCCCGCTGATGCAGGAACCCCACCGAGTCATGGACCAACCGGTGGACGACGCCCACATTTCGCCAATCTATTTCTGGCAACTGCACTTTTTCCTGATGCGAAGCGGTATCCGTATTAGCCATATCGGCGCTAACACCCTACTCTACAAACGACAATGGGCAAAGCGATGGTTTGACAAACGCATTGCACGCGCTATTCGTAATAATATCAAGAAGCGCGGCTTCCCCGATCACGGCGTTACATCAGAAGCCATGCTGTTTGGTGACTGCATCATTATCGAAGGCGCAAAAGGCGACGAACATTGAGTTTCAGCCTGCTCTACGTTTTCCCCGAACCGCTCCCCCTCCCGAAAGCGCGGGGAGTGCAAGTAGCGCACACCCTCCATGCGCTTGCCCGGGAAGGTGTGCAAGTAACTCTAGCGTTCGTCCCGCCGAGCGATGGAGCGCTTGACCCGTTTCCCTACTACGGATTGGACCGGCCCGCCAATGTCGCGCTGCTGCCAATCTCCCGCCGGCTCCCTTGGCCGTTGCATACCTTACCCAGCCATTCCAATCGCTGGTTCATCGGGCGGCTCTCTCGATGGCTAAAAAAAGCCAAGGAGCAAAACCGGTTGCCGCAACTGATAATGGCTCGCCATTTAAAAGCGTCTTATGCGCTGCTGCAACAATTCCCCCAGCTTCCCCTCCTGTTCGAAGCCCATGAAATATTTGCGGAAAACGCCCTGTTATCGAAACAATCGCGCCTCCGCCACATGGAGGCGACGGTATTGAATCACGCCGCCAAGGTCGTCGCCATTTCCAGCGGGGCGGCGGAAAGGTTAAAAATCCGCTACGGCGTCCAGCAGGACATGCCCATCGTCCCCAGCGGCGCAGCGCTTCCCGAGCCCGCGCCGGAAAAAGATTGGTCACAAATTAATCAACAGATTATTTATGCCGGCAACCTCTACGAATGGAAAGGCGCCCAGGATTTAGTCGCGGCGGCGGAATGGCTGCCAGGCTGCACCATCACGCTGATCGGGGGGGAGCCCCATCGCATCACCGAGTTAACCCGAAATATCCCCGCCACAGGAGCAACGGTGCAATTTACCGGCCATCTGCCCCATCAACAAGTATTGGAGAACATCGGCCGCGCCGGCATCGCCATCCTGCCCAACCGCCCGGGATCGGTAAGCGCATTCACCTCTCCGCTTAAGCTGTTTGAATATTTAGCCGCTGGTTGCGCAATGGTGGTCACGGATTTACCGGTATTCCGCGAAGTGCTGGGAAACGATGATGTCCGCTGGGTGCCGCCGAATCATCCCCGGGCGCTGGCCGCCGGCATCCATGAATTGATTGAACATCCTGCCCGCGCCCAAGCCTTGGGGGCGCGCGCGCGGCAACGCGCCCAAGACTTTACTTGGCAGGCCCGCGCGCACCGGCTGATTCGTATCATGGAAGAAATGGCCCATGTGGCGTAGATTCTGCGGTGATTGTCCCTGGAAAGTACCAGCGCCCGACGCCAGAGCAGACCTTGGATGCGTCGCGTTCATTCTGATGGCGGTTTATCTCTGGTTTCTGCCGATCGGGCATACCATCGCGATGCGCAATCTTGCTTTCTTTCTGCTGGTTTTCCTCACCTTATGGGCGGCCTGGCGTTATCCGTTGCGGCTGCATCTCCCGCTGGCGCTCCCATGGCTGCTCTATGGCGCTGTCGCCCTCTTTTCCGTCACTTACGCCATTGACCCCCTTTATTCGCTAGGCGAAGTCAAAAAAGAAGTGGGTTACGCGCTCTTAGGCGTCATGCTGGCCGCTTCATGGGTGCGTAACGCGCCCTCGTTGTCCCGCTTAATGGAGATGCTCATTATTGGCGACATCCTGATGGTCGGCGTTTCCCTGGTTAAAGGG
>DOVS01000182.1 GCA_003519965.1 Betaproteobacteria bacterium | reverse complement strand
CCAGCCGATAACGGCGGTGAGGAGATAACGCCGGTAGCGCGGCGCGTGCTCCGCCCAGCGGGACAACAGCAGCACCACGCCCAGCAGCAACCCCGCCATGGGCAGATAATTACGGTGGTCGAAATATAACTCCAGGGGCAGCACGGTGGACACCAGCAACTGCCCTCCCAAAAACCAGGCGACGGCGAAGCTGAATTCGGGATAACGCCGCCGCGCCGCCACTGCGCCCGCCGCCGCCGTCGCCAGCAGCGCGATCGCCACCGCCGTCGCCGGCGACGTCCACAGGGAAGTGGACAGCGGATAGTCGTCGTGAAACACGCCCATGCCGGCGGTGCGGGGCAACACGATCTGGCCGGCGTAGTCCACCACCGCCCGCGCCTCGGTCAGCAGCCGCTGCATCGGCGTAAACGCCCGGCCGGCGTAACCGGCCGCCATGAATTCCTGAAAATGCCCGAAAAAATAAACCAGCCCGGCGATCAGCGGCAGCGCCGTCAGACCGACCCAGAGCCGCCACGCCCGCGGCCGCGGCAGCGCGCGCAACAGCGTAAACTCCGCCGCCAGCGCGTACACCGGCAGCAGCACCCCGTTTTCCTTGCTCAGCACCGCCAGCAGCCCGGCGCCGAAAATCCCCGCCGCACCCCAAGCGAACGCCCGCGCGGTGCGGCCCTCGGCCAGCGCCACGCGGCCCGATAGATAACACAACAAGCCCGCGAGAACGAAAGTCGCCGACAGCATCGTCATGCGCTGGACGACGTAAAACACCGTCGACGCTTGCAGCGGATGAATCAGCCAGACCAGCCCGACCGCCGCCGCCATCCAGCGCGCCCGGCCGGCGGCGACGCCGGAGAGCCGGGCGAGCCGGCCGCACAACGCGATGAGCAAGACGCCGTTGAGCAAATGAAGGCTGAGGTTCGCCAGCTTGAAGGCGAAGGGGTCGCCCGGCCAGGCGCCGGCCTGGGCGGCAAAAGTGAGCAGCGCCAGCGGCCGGCCGAAAAAACCCGCCTGGCCGGAAAATAGATAGTCAGCCACGGCGGAGCCAACGGCCGCCGCGCGATGAAGGCGCGCTAGTCCTTGCAGATTGGGGAAATCGTCCAGCAAAAACGGGCCGGACAGCCCCGGCCAAAGCAGCAGCGCCGCCACGCCGGCGGCGGCCAGCCCCAACAGCGGCCAGCGGTAAATCGCTAGGCGGCGGCTAACCATGGTGACCGCGAGACTGCGGTATTGCCGCGCCGCCGTTCAACACAGCGGCGCGGGGCAAAAAAAAACGCGCCCCAGCCACCGGGCGCGCATGCCTTACTCCGCCGTCTTAACGGCAGGTGGATGGATAGTACTTAGCGTTGTTGCTATTACCGGGAGCACATGTCCATGTCGATCCATTCGCAGAGCTCAAGGTAGTAATCGCGCTTACGATGCTGGAGTTAACGCCGGCGGTCTTCATGGTGGCGCTCACCGTAATCGCGTTGGTGCTGTTAGCGCCGCCGGTCAACGTTAGACCTTTCACATACTTGCCTGCGTCTGGGATATTAATGGTCGCCACCGAAGTCAACGCCGAAGGCCAACGACCCTGGGACTGGAAGAACTCGGCCAGCGGCGTTTTGGTGCCGCCCAGCAGTTCGATGGCCTCGGACATCTGGGCGCGGGCGATGTAATCCTGGTAAGCGGGAATCGCCACCGCGGCGAGAATGCCGATGATCGCCACCACGATCATCAACTCGATGAGGGTAAAACCCTTTTGCAGTTGTTTCATCCGTGTTTCTCCCATTAATGGTTGGAAAAATCCGAGCGCCGTCGCGCCCGCGCCCTGTGTTAAGCAAGCGGCGTGCCAAATAAAACTCCCGCTGGACACGCCTGTTGCAGCGCGGCGGCGCGATGGCGGCGGCGCCGCCGGTCATNNCATGACGCGTTCATATTTCGTCACGATGTGACGCATTGCGTCACTTCTCTGGCGCCGCGTTGTCCGCCGCGTAGCCGGGAATGGCGGCGGGATCGACCGCGTCGATTTGCGCCGCGTCGAGAAAGCGCTCGGCGTAGCGCAGATACACCCTGTCGCGGATAAACACGTCGAACAGATCGGGGTCGATATGCCCGTCCTGCTTCATCCGGCCGAGAATCGCCAGGGCGTCGGATAAGGTTTTACCGTCCTTGTAGGGCCGGTCCTTGGCGGTGAGCGCTTCGAAAATATCGGCAATCGCCAGGATGCGCGCCGGCGCCGCCAGTTGCGCGCCGGTGAGTCCGCGGGGATAGCCCTTGCCGTCCATGCGTTCGTGGTGGCCGCCGGCGTATTCGGGCACGCGCCGCAGGTGTTTTGGCCAGGGCAACGCCTCCAGCATGTTGATGGTGGCGACCACGTGGTAGTTGATGATGTCTCGCTCCCCGGCGCTCAGGGTGCCCTTGGGAATACATAGCAGAGCGGCTTCCTCGGTGCTCAACAATGTGCTGTCCACGCCGTCGCCGTTGCTCCAGCGGGTGCGGGCAATCGCCCGTATCCGCCGCTGCCGCGCGGCGGATAGGGTCTCGCCGCCGCTATTGCTGCGCCGCAATACCGCCTGATCGTCGTCCAGCCGCCGCAGGCGGGCCCGGTAGGCGGCGTCGTCCGGCGGCGGCCCGCCG
>DOVS01000108.1 GCA_003519965.1 Betaproteobacteria bacterium | reverse complement strand
GTCGTGACGGCCGCCCTGGGCAGCCGCCTGGCGGCGATTTTTCTCCGCCGTGACGCGAGCGGGCGAACCGTTATCGAGCGGGGGACGGTAAATTTCGGCAAAACGGCGGCGTTGCCCAAACAGCCAGGCGTATGGCTAGGCGGGCGTCTCGCCGCTCTGGATATCGACCGTTGGCGCGCATTGTGGGCGCGGATGCCGGACGGCGGCGGCTCGGCCGCCGGGCTGGCCGGGCTGAATCTCGATGTGGACCAGGTCACCGCATTCAATCGCCGTTTCCGTAAAGTCCAGGCGCGCGCCCGCGCTACCGGCGGCGGGCGCTGGCAGGTTGCGTTGCGCGGCCCGGATATCGACGGTACGATATATTGGCAGCCCCAGGGCAACGGTAAGATTACCGCCCGCCTCAAGCGGTTTACATTGCCGCCGGCGGAACAAATGTTGCAAGCCGCGCCCGGGAAAACGGCGGCGCAGGAAACGCGGACCTTTCCCGCGCTGGATATCGTTTGCGACAATTTACGCATCAATCGGCGCGCGTTGGGGCGATTGGAGTTGGCGGCGGCGTACAGCCACAATGTATTGCCTGCCGCGACGGACGACGATTGGCGGATAGACCGTTTATTGCTGAGCAACGCCGATTTTACCCTCGACGCCCACGGCCGGTGGCTGAATTGGCTCAGTACGCCGCAAACCCAGTTGACATTGACCCTGGCGGTGAAGGATATTGGCCGTTTCCTCGGCCGTTTCGGTTACCCGGGCATGGTGAGCGGCGGCACGGCCAAGCTGAGCGGCAAGGTCGCTTGGGCGGGCAGTCCCCAGCACATTAATTATCCGACGATGTCGGGAACGCTGGCGTTGACGGCGGATAACGGGCAATTTCTTAAGGTCGATCCCGGCATCGGCAAGCTAATTGGCCTTCTCAGTCTTCAGTCGTTGCCGCGCCGGATTACGCTCGACTTCAGGGACATATTCAGCGAGGGATTCGCGTTCAATCATATGAGCAGCACCTTGCGGCTTCGCCGCGGCATACTCGCCAGCGACGATTTCACAATGGAGGGCCCGGCCGCGTTAGTCGAAATGTCGGGCAAGACCAATTTGGCTAAGGAGAGCCAGGCGCTGACGGTGCGCGTGACCCCCTTGCTCGGGGAAAGCGTTTCCGTGGCGGGCGCTTTGCTGGGCGGCCCGGTGGTGGGTATTACTTCGTTGCTGCTTCAGAAAATACTGAAGGATCCCATCGGTCATCTGGTCTCTTATGAATACGCGATTAGCGGCACCTGGGACGATCCTCAGGTAAGCAAGTTGGGAAAAAAACCGGTGACCGGCTTGTTTGGCGGCTAGCGGTTAACGGAAAGGATAGAAAATGACGGTTTTTCGCAGGCGGCGGGGAATCCCGCTGATCGTAACCGCGATGTTGAGCATGGGCCCAGCGGCCGCTCATGCCGAGGGGACGGGGATTCCTCCCGCGCTGTGGGCGTTGCCGCGTACGGGGCGGATCATGTTGGCGCAGCCGGCGGTTCGCCAGGCGGTTGACGGTTATCTTCAGCATCCCAACATTTATTTAATTATCCATCGCGCCGCTGGCGACGAGTCCACGGCCAAAGCGGAGGAATTGCGTTCCTGGCTGATTTCCCTGGCGGTAGAGCCCAGCCGCCTTAGCGTCATCGGCGATTTGGCGGCAAACCAACCCTTACGCATAGAAATCCAGAAGAAATGATATCCACGCAGACAATCAGAAATGCGCCGGCGTCCGCCGTCAACAACAAAGAACAGCCGGGCGTTTTCCGCATCGCGGGTATTCAGATGGCTTCAGGGCCGAACATGGGCGCTAACCTGAGCGAGGCGGAGCGGCTTATCGAAATGGCGGTGGCGCAGCACGCCAATGTGGTGGTTCTTCCCGAATATTTTGCGATGATCGGGATGAAGGAAACGGACGTGGTTGCGGTGCGCGAACGGGAAGGCCAGGGCCCCATTCAACAATTTTTGCGCGCGATGGCCAAAAAACACCGGATCTGGTTAGTGGGCGGCACGGCGCCGCTGGAAGCCGCCGTTCCGGGAAAAATGCGGAACAGTTGCCTGGTTTACGATGACAACGGCCAGCAAGTCGGGCGTTACGATAAAATTCATCTCTTCGGATTGGATTTAGGCAACGAGCACTACCACGAGGAAAACACCATCGAGCCGGGAGAGCGCGTGGTGGTGCTGGAAACGCCGTTCGGCAGAATGGGGTTGTCGGTGTGCTACGATTTGCGTTTTCCGGAACTCTACCGGGCGATGAAAGACGTGGATTTGATCGTGGTGCCGTCGGCGTTTACCGAGACCACCGGCAAGGCGCACTGGGAAACCTTGGTGCGCGCCCGCGCCATTGAAAACCTGGCTTATGTCGTCGCGCCGGCGCAAGGCGGCTACCATGTGAATGGCCGCGAAACGCATGGCGATAGCCTGATTATCGATCCCTGGGGCGTGGTGCTGGATCGTTTGCCGCGTGGTTCGGGCGTAGTGATCGCTAGTATGAACCGAGCGTATCAGTCATCCTTGCGGAATAGTTTACCCGCTTTGCGGCACCGCACCCTTCACCAATGCTGAGGGAGATAGGCCATCCCACCCATCAGCCAGTCATGACAAGAATGAAAGTGAGAATATGCCAGCCGATATCCTGATTCCCAATGCGGAAACCCTTTTCGACACGGCGAAAAGCTGTTTGTTGGCGCCCAATCAGCTCGATGTGGCGCAATTGCGCGATGTGCTGGATCGGATCATGACCCATCGCGTGGATTACGCCGACCTTTACTTCCAATATACGCGCGCCGAAAGCTGGAGCCTGGAAGAAGGCATCGTCAAGGCAGGCAGCTTTAATATCGACCAGGGCGTAGGCGTGCGCACGGTGGCGGGAGAAAAAACCGCGTTTGCCTATTCCGACGATATCAGCCTGGCGGCTTTGCATCAAGCCGCCGAGGCGAGCCGCGCCATCGCCCGCCAAGGCGGAGAGGGTTCGGTTCATGCGCTAAAACGGCTAGGCGGTCACGCGCTTTATCAGCCCCACGATCCGCTGGCTAGTTTGCGGGACACGGAAAAAGTCGCGTTGTTGGAGAAGATAGAACGTTACACACGCCGCATCGATCCGCGCATTACGCAGGTGATGGCCCATCTCAGCGGCGAGTACGAGGTCGTGCTGGTGACGCGCAGCGATGGCGCCGTGGCGGCGGATGTGCGTCCCTTGGTGCGTCTTTCCCTACAAGTTCTCGTCGAGGAGGGAGATCGTCGCGAGCAAGGCAGCGCCGGCGGCGGCGGGCGCTTCGATTACGCTTATTTCAGCGACGACGTGCTCCATCAATATGCTCAACAGGCGGTGCATCAGGCGATTATCAATCTAGACGCGCGTCCGGCGCCGGCGGGGACCATGACGGTGGTGTTGGGCGCCGGTTGGCCGGGAATATTGCTGCACGAGGCGATTGGCCACGGTCTGGAAGGCGATTTCAACCGTAAGGGCAGTTCCGCCTTTAGCGGACGCGTGGGCGAACGGGTTGCCGCGACCGGGGTGACCGTCGTTGACGACGGCACGCTGGCGCGGCGGCGGGGATCGCTCAATGTCGACGACGAAGGCAATCCGACGCAATCGACGGTGCTGATCGAAAACGGCGTTCTCAAGGGATACATGCAGGATACGCTGAATGCGCGGCTCATGGGCGCATCGCTCACCGGCAACGCCCGCCGCGAATCCTATGCGCATATTCCCATGCCGCGCATGACCAAT
>DOVS01000102.1 GCA_003519965.1 Betaproteobacteria bacterium | reverse complement strand
AATAATATAAAAGGAATGTATCCATGGGGCTTATCTACGATCTACTTCGCTTGATTGGCATGATGACCGTCGCTAGCGGGGCGGTGGCCATTATGTTCCTTATCTGGCGGTTTATTTACACCAGTTTCAAGGAAGAAATCGATACCGAGCATTATCGCAAAGTCGCGATCGCTTTGCGCCAGTTTGTGAAAAAGATTAAACAAGTGGGGACGACGGAGTTTCCCCATGTCAGAGCAACGGCGGCGTGGCTGGAGGAAGAGATGCACTGGGCCGATACCGGCGAGGGCCGCCACCGCAACGCCGATCAAATTCGCGAGGAATTAAGGGCGCAGGTGCTGCCGCTCTTGAAGGAGAAGAATGAAAAAATTGGCCAAATAGAGACGCGCTTGCATCAATTGGAGGCGTTGCTGGAGTATGCTTATGGTTATAAGCAACAATACGAGAAATCGCAAGACCGGCTGCTTTCTCAAAGCGACCGCCACGAGGCGGAGATGAAAATGGAGGCGGAGCACCGCAAAATGTTCGATCTCATCGCCCGTCTGGAATCGTCGATACCGCCCTCGGGGGAAGAGGCGTAACGCTGTAGCGGCCGTTAGGAATTGTTGGCGGCGATTCTCCGGCGCAGCGCGGCGGTAAAGGCTGGTTCGTTGTGTTCGATCCAGTGTTTAATGCGGTTGGCGTCGCCGATTCTCGAGTATTTTCCTACCGAATCCAACAACACGATAATGATGGGGCGGTGGGCGATTCTGGCTTGCATCACCAAGCAATGTCCCGCTTCGTTGATAAAACCGGTTTTGCTCAGGCCGATTTTCCAGCGGTGGTTGCGCACCAAGATATTGGTATTGCGATAAGGCAGCGCGGCGCGCTTGGTTTCGACCGTGTAATGCCTCGTTGTGGTAATACGGCGGATTAACGGATAGCGGTAAGCGGCCTTGACCATTTTCGCCAGGTCTTCCGCGGTGGATTGATTTGCGCTGTGAAGGCCGGTCGGATCGACAAAGTGCGTATGCGTCATACTCAATTGCCGCGCTTTCCGGTTCATCGCGGCGATAAAGGCGGCGTAGCCGGCGGGGTAACTATGCGCGAGCGCGGCGGCCGCCCGGTTTTCCGAGGACATTAACGCGAGTTGCAGCAGTTCTTGGCGCGAGAGCCGGGTGCCGATCCGCAGCCGGGACACCGTGTTTTTTACTCTGTCCTTATCCACGGCGGCAATGGTGATTTTTTTTCCTAATCGCAGATGCGCATCGAGCACCACCATGGCGGTCATCAGTTTGGTGATGGAGGCGATGGGCGTGCGCACCTCGGGTTTTTTAGCGTACAGCGTCAGGCCATTCTGTTGATCGACCACATACGCATAGGAGGACCGCAGGTGGGGAACCCGTTTGGTAAAGGAGGCAACGCCATGATAATGGATGCCCGCTCCCTGGGCGGCGCCGATGGCGGCTAACGAAGCTAACGCCCATGCCGCTACTACGATGTTGGCTAAACGCATATTTATCCCCCCGGCGGTTGTTATCATGCCCCGTATTTTATACCCGGCACAGAGAAAAGTAACTTCCCACCGGATAAAAAATATAAGCCTAAAAAACCTAAATAACATATTGTTACATAGGCATCTTAATGTTGAATAGCAGAATATTTGCGGGATGTCAACGAATATGCGTGTTTTTTACGGTTAGGGTGCGAAAACCAGGGCGCCGCTGCTGACGGCGGCAATCGCCTTGGCTTGGTTCAGTTCGTCGGTATAGCCGCAGGCGTAAAGGCAGCAGGCCAGTTGGTTGACCAGCGGCAGCGGGATGGGAATGTCGCCGGCCAGCGCCTGGTGGATCCAGGCCGCAGTATCGGCCGCGTTGATCGTTTTCACGGCGCCCAGCGTGTTTTTCACGGTTTCACTTTCCGCCTCGAAGAGCACCCGGCGCTCCCCCTCGCGAAATAATTCCAGCCGCGGGCGCCGCGCGGGATCGGCAAAGGGTTCGCCCTCGGTGGCGCGCAGCAATAAGGCGTTTGCATTGCTGACCCGGAGAAATTCACGCAGTCTCATGAGATGCTCGGCGTGGCTAGCGCTGACGAGCCGGATGGATCGCCCGTGAAACGGGTCGAGAAGCTTCACTAATACATGGGCGCTATTGCGCACCCCCAGCCGTCCGCGTAATTGCAACAGCATTGTCAGCCCCGGCGCTAGCACCGCGGTGGGAGCGAAGGCAATCCGCTCGCTGTCCAGGGCTTGCTGCGCTTGCGATAGCGAGGTGCATGGCATGATGCCGAGCTCTCTGAAAATATAGGCGCTGGCGACCCGGCCATAGCCCTCCAGCGTTCCATGAACTAATACCGGAATGCCGAAATGGCGCGCCATCAGCGCAAGCAAGGGCAGGAGATTGAGCTTATCGCGCGCACCGTTGTAGCTGGGGATCACCAATGGCCAAATCTCGCTCCGTGGCGGCTCCAAGGCATATTGCCGCTCCGTGAGCGCGCGATGAAAGCCCAATAGTTCCGAGAGCGATTCGGATTTCATCCGCAACGCGGTCAGTAGCGCGCCCATCTCCATATCCGGCACGCCGACGTCGAGCAAAGCGGAGAACAGGCGGTAGGCGTCTTGTTCGTCAAGATCGCTGGCGACCTCGCGGTATTGCGCGATTTGTTTAAGATAGTGGGCGGTTGTCAGAGGCATGGCGGCGTTGTTATGTTCAGAAGAGGCGCGTTCGAAATGAAGCAAAACGCATGCCGTCGTTGCACATGGCGCGCCGCCTAGGCTGCTGGCGGAATGACCGCGTGAGAAAGCGAGATAATGGTGCGGCGCCGGAATGAATGCCCAGCCGTGGTGCGAATTAGCGGCTTTACCGTAGGATCGCGGACGGGGAAAATGAGTCCGGCGGACGAAAGGAATAGCAATGGCGCATCCTTACCGCATCTGCCTAGACGATATGGCTCGATGGGCGCCGATGCTGGATGATCGCGCGCGAGACCTCGCCCTCCCGCCGAGCGACTGGCGGGAGGGCGTTTCAATTGGGTTGGCGCGTCGCGATGGACAGAGGCGGTGCGGTCGGTTGCGCGAAGACGGC
>DOVS01000330.1 GCA_003519965.1 Betaproteobacteria bacterium | reverse complement strand
GCGTTATCGTCTTCACCGCGGAAGCCGCCCCTAATCATATCCCGCTCAAGCTGCCCAACTCCGGCCGCATCGTTGTGCTGAAGGCGGGACAAACCGTAAATACCGCTAACGGCGCTATCCACGATGCGTATCAACGCCCCCCCCCGCAGGAACGACCCGCCGCCGGCAACCCGCCGACGGACAGCGGCAAAGCGCCCGCCGCCATGGGCGGCCGGGGCGGAGAATAAGCCATGCGCCATCCCCTGCCGCCCGCCGCGCAGAAGGGCGTTATCTTATTCGCCGTGCTGCTGATCCTCGCCCTCGCCGCCAGCTACTTGCTGGTGAACCAACTCGATGCGGTGACGCCCCGGCTGCAACGCGACCGCATCACCACCGACGCCCTGGCGCGGGCGAAAACGGCGCTCATCGCCTATGCCGCTACCGACGCGAAGCGTCCCGGCGAACTGCCCTGCCCCGACGTCAACGACGATGGGAAACTGACCATGGGCATCGACTATAACGGCAGCAATTGCATCAGCTTGGTCGGCCGCCTGCCTTGGAAAACGTTAAGGCTGCCCGATCTGCGCGACGGCAGCGGTGCGCGCTTATGGTACGCCGTTTCCAGCAACTTTCACGCCAACAGCCCCGTCACGCTGAACAGCGACACCCCAGGGCAACTGACGATCCAGGGCGGCGCCCCGGCAAACCGGGTCATCGCCATTGTTATCGCCCCGGGCGCGGCGATTGCCGGCCAAGTGCGCGACGCCGCCAACCAAAATAACGCCGCCATGTATTTGGACGGCGGCAACCAAAACGGCGCCGCCACGAATACCTTCTTTACCGCCCCGGCCAGCGGCGCGTTCAACGACCGGCTCTTACCCATTACCCACGACGACTTGTTCCCGGTGGTGGAAAAACGCATCGCCCGTGAAGCGCTCAATTGTCTCGACCAGTACGCTAACAACGGCAATCACACACTTCCCTGGCCGGCGGCGCTGTCGGGCGGCGCGGCGATTTCCTACACGGCAACGCCCAACGCCCTGTTTGGGCGAGTTCCAGACACCCCGACCAATCTCCGCAACGAACTCAAAAAGAGTCTAGACAACACCGGCGGTAAACTGATTAACTTTCTGTCCAGCCCCTCCCAGCAAAATGCGCAACAATTAGCCGGCGCCGCCGCCGGTTTGCAAAGCATCGCCACCCTCATCTGCAATACGTCTAATGAATTGAACACCCTGGCAACCACCGCGTACTTCTCCGCGCGCGACGCCCGCATCGCCGCGCAGCGGGCGAGCGTCGGCCCATTCACCCAGGCAAAATACCAAAACGCCGTCAACGCCGCGACGCAAGCCATTAACGACGCCAACGCCGTCCTCGCTAAAATGGCGGCAACCGGACTCATCCAGGAAACGCTAAATTCCCTGGCGCTGAAGAACGCCGTACAAGACTTAAACAACCAGTTAACCAACTATCAATCCGATCCCAGCCGAAGGAACGCGAGGAACCTCGCCACGGCGGCGGCGACGCTGCGCAACCTGCTCGCCAACACGTGGTTTCATACCGTATTCATCACCGTCACGGCAAACGTCACCGCCGCCCTGGCGAAGACCGCCAGCGACAATCTCAACCGGGGACGGCGTTTCACCGGAACAGTCGCCGCCGCACTAGCGGTTGGCTTCGGCACGATGCTCCACACCCTGATGACCGGAACGACCGCTGCGCAATGGCCCAGCGGTTGCTTTCACCCCGGCACCTATTGGGATGACTGGAAAAATTTAGTGTTCTATCAAATGGACCCGGCCTGCGCCCCCGACACAGCGAACGGCTGTCCCACCGGAACATCCGGTACGCTCGCCGTTAACGGAACGGGCGGCTACCGCATTGTCGCCATGGTCGCGGGGCGGCCTCTCGCTGGCCAAACCCATACTGGGCAGGATATTGTGTCTAATTACCTGGAGGATCAAAATAACAATGCATCACGCAACGGCCCCGCGGCCAACCCCGCCACGGCGTTCGTCCACAAACCGGTGAGCGCCTCCTTCAACGATCAATTGGCATGGTGAGCGATGACGGTTAACGCCAGGCAATGCAATACGGGGGGCGGGAAAACGGCCAGCGGCTTCACCCTGGTGGAAATGGCCATCGTGCTGCTCATTCTCGGCCTATTGCTGGGCGGCATGCTCATGCCGCTATCCAGCCAGATAGACCAGCGCCGCGTCGGCGACACCCAAGCCGACCTGGGTAAAATCCGCGAAGCGCTCATCGGCTTCGCCGCCGCCAACGGACGGCTGCCGTGCCCCGCCGTCTCCGCCGCCAACGGCGCGGAACAACCGCAGCCCTGCGCCAGCCGTCAAGGCTTCATCCCTTGGGCGACGCTGGGCGTCCCCGAAACCGACGCCTGGGGACATATTTATCTGTATAACGTCACGCCCGCTTTTGCGTCCGCCAGTACGCTCAGCCTGACCTCCAAAGGCGACATGACTGTTAAGACCCGCGATAGTAGCGGTAGCTTAGTGGATGAAGCCACTGAAATCCCCGTCGTAGCGTTGTCCCTCGGCCCCGATGGCTACGGCGCTACCAGCCGCCAGGGCGTCGCCCAACCCGCTGTCCCGCCAGGCAATACCGACGAAGCCGCCAACGTCAGCGGAGCCACGACATTCGTCGACCGGGTCGCCACCGCCAACACCGCCGCGCCCGGCGGCGGTTTCGACGATCTGGTCGCTTGGATTTCCCCCAATGTGCTGTTTAGCCGGATGATCGCCGCCGGCCGCCTGCCCTAAATCCATGCCGCGCCAAGCCGCCGCCGTCGCCTTTTACACCCTGCTGGAAGGATTGCGCAACCGGCTCGTCTGGCTGGCGGTCCTCGCCGGACTCGCCGGCGTGGCCGCCAGCATGTTCCTGCGCGGGCTGGCGGTCGCCGAAGGCGCGCAAATCCAGGTCGTGCTGCTCGCCGCGTTCCTGCGCCTGGCCGGGGTATTCATTACGGCGGTCTTCGTCGTCACCACCATGACGCGCGAGTTTCACGATCAAGCCGCGGCCCTCGTGCTGTCCCTGCCGCTATCCCGCGCCGCCTACCTCTGCGGCAAGCTCGCCGGCTTCATGCTGGCGGCGGCGGTCATTGGCGTTTTGTTCGCCCTGCTCGCCGCCTTACCGGCGTCTGGCGGCCAATGGCTGCCTTGGGGACTGTCGCTGATCTGCGAATTGTGGATTGTCGCCGCCTTCAGCCTGCTGTGCGCGTTGACTTTCAACCAAATCGCGGCGGCGCTGGGCGCGTCGCTGGGTTTCTACCTGCTGGCGCGAACCATCGCCGTGGTGCAGCTCATGGCGCACACGCCCTTGATGTTCGCCCATACCGCATCTCATCGCTTCATCGTGGCGGCCCTCGATGCGGTCGCTTTCGCACTGCCCCGGCTGGACGAATTCACCCGCAGCGAATGGCTGGT
>DOVS01000007.1 GCA_003519965.1 Betaproteobacteria bacterium | reverse complement strand
ACACCCATCGCCGAGGCGATGCTGGCCTTAGTGCTGGCCGATCATGCCTTGCGTCATCGTGCGCAGAACGCCGACGTGGCCTGCCCGACGCCAGAAATTCCTGGCCGTCTGGTTTGAGGCGGCGCCGTGACAGCGACGCCGCAACGCCAACGATAAACACTCCGAAAGCATGGCGGTCCCGGAAATGGCGGGTCGGTTGCGGCCGTTCCCCGCGCATTGCGGCGGGGCGATTACCGGCCGTATCGATCACATGAATCTGTGGACGCGATCTCGTGGTTGTCCGGGTGCTCGGGAACTACCCGCCGCATGGCGCGTGTTGCTGGCGCAACAGACGCTGATTGGCGTGGTGCGCGATTATCGCCGGCGTCCCTCGCGCGCGCATTTCAGCCGAGCCGTCGGCTCCGCGACGAGTATGGGCGCTAATCCGGCCCATGTCTTGGATGAGACACAGCGGCGCGGACGCCGCGTTGCCGGCGGCAATATCCGGCCGCGATGGGAGGGGGGCCGGATGCGCGTGATTATTGGGAAACCGGCCGGCGAATGCGCGCGTTTGCAGACGCAAGGCGCGCGGCGCAATTCGGATAAAGGCGCCTATCCGGCGCAGGCGGGGACGCCGCATCCGCGGTTTCAGATGCTGGCCGGTTCTATGGCCGCTAAGGGAAAAGCGGCGGAGGGCTGGTCCGGTGGGTAGATTGCCGTACTGGCGGTTGTCCGGGTTTTATTTTTTCTATTTCGCCTTTGTTGGCGTTATGGCGCCCTATTGGAGCTTATATCTCCAGTCCTTGGGATTGGATGCGTTCCGTATCGGGGTGCTGATGTCGCTGTTACAAGTGATGCGGATTTTTGGCCCCAATGTCTGGGGTTGGCTGGCGGATCACTTGGGCAAACGTGTGATGATCGTTCAGATTGCGGCGGCGGTGAGTCTGGCTAGCTACACTGGCGTGTTTTTCGGCGCCAGCTTTGCCTGGTTATTCGGCGTGATGGCGCTGATGAGCTTTTTCTGGAGCGCTTCCTTGCCGCTGGTGGAAGCAACCACCTTGAGCCATTTGGGTAAAGCGATCGGTCGCTATGGCCACATCCGCTTATGGGGTTCGGTCGGGTTCATTGTCGCCGTGATCGGCGCCGGTTATATCCTGGACGCGGTGTCTATCGGCATCGTGCGCTGGATCGTTCTCGGTTTGCTCGTCGGCATTCTGGGGTTTTCCCGGCTAGTGCCGGAAGCGGGTGCGATTTCTCACGACGGCGATCATTTGCCCGTGTGGGGCATCATCAAGCGGCCAGAAGTGTTGGCGTTGATTGTTGCTTGCTTTCTGATGGCGGTGGCGCATGCGTCCTATTACACTTTTTACTCCATCTACCTCGTAGAGCACGGCTACAGTAAGAGCGCCGTTGGATGGTTATGGGCGGTGGGCGTGATTTGCGAGATCGGCGTGTTTCTCGCCGCTAGCCGGCTATTTCGATCATTCTCGCTGCGTTCCGTGCTGATCGTCAGCTTTGGTCTGGCGACCCTGCGTTTTCTCATGATCGGTTGGGGCGTGTCGTCGCCGAGCGTACTGTTTCTTGCGCAGACGCTGCACGCCTTTAGCTTCGGCGCGTATCACGTCGCCGCCATCTCGGTGTTCCATCATTTTTTTCGCGGCCGGCACCAAGCCAAGGGGCAGGCCATTTACACGAGCGTATCCTTCGGGGTCGGCGGCACGCTGGGCGGTATATACAGCGGCTACACTTGGGAAGCCTATGGGCCAGCAATCACCTTTACCATTGCCGCGGCGTGCACCTTGACGGCGATGGGCCTGCTGTTCTGGAAGCTTAGGCTGCCCCGTTTGTGATCCTCTTGTTCTCCGGGACAACATTATGAAATAATCAAAAGCTTTATATTCATTGGATCAGGATGATCGCGCAAACGCTCTACGATAAACTATGGCAACGCCATGTGGTGCGTCAGGAAGAAGATGGCGCTACGTTATTGTATATCGACCGCCATTTGGTGCATGAGGTGACCAGCCCTCAAGCGTTCGAGGGGTTGCGGCTGGCCGGGCGCAAGCCATGGCGCACCGATACCGTTCTGGCGGTGGCCGACCATAATGTGCCGACCACCGGTTTGCCTATGGAGCATCCCGACGTTCAGCCGAGCGCGGCGGCGGCTAAGATTTACCAGCGTTGGTTCAGGTGCATCGAGGACCCGGTGTCGCGTCTTCAGGTGGAAACCCTAGATCGTAATTGCGCGGAATTTGGCATTACCGAATTTCGCATGGGCGATCCCCGTCAGGGGATTGTCCATGTCATCGGGCCGGAGCAGGGCGCGACGTTGCCGGGGATGACGGTGGTGTGCGGCGATTCCCATACCAGCACCCACGGCGCGCTGGCGGCGCTGGCTTTCGGTATTGGAACTAGCGAGGTGGAGCATGTGCTGGCCACCCAGTGCCTGGTGTCGAAAAAATCCAAGACGCTGTTAGTCAAGATCGATGGTGCGGCCGGTATTGGCGTCACCGCAAAGGATATGGCGCTGGCGCTGATCGGCCATATCGGCACGGCGGGCGGTACGGGCGCCGCCATCGAGTTTGCCGGCGCGGCGGTGCGCGCGCTCAGCGTGGAAGGCCGGATGCCCTTGTGCAGTATGGCGATCGAAGCCGGCGCTCGCGCCGGGATGGTGGCGGTGGACGATACGGCCTTGGCTTATTTGCAGGGGCGCCATTTGGCGCCCAAGGGCGCACAATGGGAGCAAGCGGCGGCCTATTGGCGGACGCTCGTCAGCGATGACGGTGCGCATTTTGACCGCGTGGTGACATTGGACGCTGCCGCGATCAAGCCCCAGGTGACCTGGGGCACCTCGCCGGAAATGGTGGTGGCGGTGGATGGCGCCGTTCCCGATCCGGCGCAGGAAGGCGACCCGGTAAAACGCGAGGCAATGGAGAGGGCGTTGATCTACATGGGGTTGCAGCCCCTGACGCCGATCAGCCAGATATCGCTGGATAAAATATTTATCGGTTCCTGCACCAATTCGCGTATTGAGGATTTACGCGCCGCGGCGCAAGTGGCGCGGGGGCGGAAGGTGGCGGCGACGATCAAGCAAGCGCTGGTGGTGCCGGGCTCCGGTTTGGTGAAAAGCCAAGCCGAGCAAGAAGGGTTGGACCGCATTTTTATCGATGCCGGTTTCGAGTGGCGGGATCCCGGCTGCTCTATGTGTCTGGCGATGAACGCCGACCGGCTCGCGCCGGGCGAGCGTTGCGCTTCCACGTCCAATCGCAATTTCGAGGGGCGGCAAGGGCCGGGAGGAAGAACCCATTTAGTGAGTCCGGCGATGGCGGCGGCGGCGGCGGTGGCTGGGCGTTTTATGGATGTGCGCACTCTTTCTTGAGGCAGGTGGGTGAAGATGAAATCATTAAGTATTGTGATAAAAGCGATTCAAGTCGTCTTGCTGGCGGCTGGCGTCGTGACTTTGGTCGGCTGTAACACCATGCATGGTCTCGGCAAGGATCTCAAAAAAGGCGGCGCGGCCATCGAAAGGGCGGCGAAGTAATGGAAAAATTCACCCGCCTTGAAGGGATCGCCGCACCGCTCGACCGCGCCAATGTGGATACCGATGCGATTATTCCCAAGCAATTCCTAAAATCCATTCACCGTAGCGGTTTTGGGCCTAACTTGTTCGACGCGTGGCGCTATCTGGATCACGGCGAACCGGGAATGGATCATCGCCAGCGGCTGCAAAATCCGGATTTTATTCTTAATCGGCCGCGCTACCAGGGGGCGAAGATTTTGCTGGCGCGGGAAAACTTCGGTTGCGGTTCTTCCCGCGAGCACGCGCCATGGGCGCTGCGGGATTACGGTTTTCTGGCGATTATCGCGCCGAGTTTCGCCGACATTTTTTACAATAACTGCTTCAAAAACGGCATGCTGCCTATCGTGCTGGACGCGGCGACCGTTGACCGCCTGTTCCACGAAGCGGACGCGTGCGAGGGCTACACGCTGACCGTGGATCTCGCGCGGCAAACCGTGGTAACGCCAGGCGGCGAATCGATTCCGTTCGCGGTCGACGCCTTCCGTAAGGACTGCTTGTTGAATGGTCTGGACGTCATCGGGTTGACGTTGCGTCACGTTGACGAGATCAAAGCCTACGAAGCGCGGCGGCGGCGGGAAGAACCCTGGTTGTTTGCCTGAAGCATCCTTAATTGGAAGGGAACTCCATGAAAATTGCAGTGTTGCCGGGTGACGGCATCGGCCCGGAAATTGTCGCTCAAGCGGTAAAAGTGTTGCGGGCGCTGGCGGCGGAAGGCCAGTCCATCGAATGGGAGGAAGCGCCGATCGGCGGCGCGGGTTATGACGCGGCGGGCGATCCGCTGCCCGAGGCCACGCTCGCGCTAGCGCGGCAGGCGGACGCGGTAATGCTGGGCGCGGTGGGCGGCGTCCAGTACGATGCGTTGCCGCGGCCCCAGCGGCCGGAGCAAGGATTATTGCGCATCCGCAAGGCGCTGGGGTTGTTCGCCAACCTGCGCCCCGCCCTGTTGTACGCCGAATTGGCGGATGCCTCCACGCTTAAGCCGGAGGTGGTGGCGGGCTTGGATATTATGATTGTGCGCGAGTTAACCGGCGACATCTATTTCGGCCAGCCGCGTGGTCTGCGCACGAACGATCGGGGCGAGCGCGAAGGATTTAACACCATGATCTACGCCGAGCCGGAAATTCGGCGCGTTGCTCGGGTTGCCTTCGATATCGCCATGAAACGGGACAAGCGCTTGTGTTCGGTGGAAAAAGCCAATGTCCTGGAAACCAGCGAACTGTGGCGCGAGGTGGTCATCGAAACGGCTCGAGACTATCCGCAAGTGGCGTTGTCCCATATGTACGTGGACAATGCTGCGATGCAGCTGGTGCGCGATCCCAAGCAATTCGATGTGATCGTCACCGGCAACATTTTCGGCGATATTTTGTCGGACGAGGCGTCGATGCTGACGGGCTCCATCGGCATGCTGCCGTCGGCCTCCTTGGACGATGGCGACAAAGGATTGTACGAGCCGATCCATGGTTCGGCGCCGGATATCGCGGGTAAAAACATCGCGAACCCGCTGGCGACGATCTTATCGGTAGCGATGATGATGCGCCATACGTTCAATCAGGAAGAAACGGCGAACCGCATCGAGCGCGCGGTAAAAAAAGTGCTGGCGCAAGGATTGCGTACCGCCGACATTTATGTGGCGGGAACGCGCCAGGCGAGCACCGGGGAAATGGGCGACGCCGTAGTGGCGGCGCTTTAATGAAGCCGAAAACAGCCGCTACTGCGCGGAACGGAATGACATTTTTCAAGGATTAAGGCAATGATGCGTGTAGGGTTAATCGGGTGGCGCGGAATGGTTGGTTCCGTGCTGATGCAGCGGATGCGGGACGAGCGGGACTTCGACCGGATCGATCCAGTTTTTTTCAGCACTTCCCAGGCGGGCGGCCGCCCGCCCGCCATCGGCAAGGACGCGCCGCTTTTGCAAGACGCGCACGATGTGGATGCGCTGGCGGCCATGGAGACGATTATCTCGTGCCAGGGCGGCGACTACACCGCGGAGATTTTCCCCAAATTGCGCGCCGCCGGATGGCGGGGTTACTGGATCGACGCCGCTTCCACGCTGCGTATGGCGGCGGACAGCGTGATTGTGCTGGATCCGGTTAACCGCGGCGTGATCCAGGACGCGCTGGCCAAGGGCGTGAAAAACTATATTGGCGGCAATTGCACCGTCAGCCTGATGGTGATGGCGTTGGGCGGCCTCTTCAAGCACCGGTGGGTCGAATGGGTTTCTCCCATGACCTACCAGGCGGCTTCTGGCGCAGGGGCGCAGAATATGCGCGAGTTGCTCGAGCAAATGGGGAGTATTCGCGACGCGGCGAAGCCGTTATTGGACGACCCGGCCAGCGCCATCCTCGACATCGACCGCACCGTGGCCGACCATATTCGCAGCGACGCGTATCCGCACGCCCATTTTGGCGCGCCGCTCGCCGGCAGCCTGCTTCCTTGGATCGATAAGGCGTTGGAAAACGGCCAAAGCCGGGAAGAATGGAAGGCGCAAGCGGAAACCAACAAAATACTGGGGTGCGGCGGCAATCCTATTCCCATCGACGGGATTTGCGTGCGGATCGGCGCGATGCGCTGTCATAGTCAGGCGCTGACGATCAAATTGACCCGCGATGTGCCGTTAAACGAAATCGTGCAGGCGCTGACGGAAGCCAACGACTGGGTGCGCGTGACGCCCAACGACCGCGAGACTAGCCTGCGCGAATTAACGCCCGCCGCAGTCACTGGAACCTTGAATGTTCCCGTGGGGCGGCTGCGTAAGCTATCCATGGGCGGCGAATATCTCTCCGCCTTTACCGTCGGCGATCAGTTGCTCTGGGGCGCGGCCGAGCCGCTGCGCCGCATGCTCGGCATTTTGTTGGAAACGTGATGGCGCATCCATGAAGCCGGGGCGGCGTATCGACGTGGCGGTATTGGGGGCTGTTGGCGTCGTCGGCGAGATAGTGCTCGATATGCTCGCCCAGCGCGGTTTCCCGGTGCGCCGGCTCTATCCCCTGGGTACAGGGGATGAAGTCGGCGAAGCGATAGCGTTTGGCAAAGAGACGCCAGTCGTTCTCGACGCCGCCGCTTTCGATTGGCGTCAGGCGCAACTTGCTTTTTTCGTGGCGGACGATCGGGCCG
>DOVS01000004.1 GCA_003519965.1 Betaproteobacteria bacterium | reverse complement strand
AGGCGTGTAAAATCTCCGGGATGAAGCGTCCCCGCGCCTGGAGTACGGGTTAGGCGCAATGGGGGCTTCCGGCCTGGCCGGTTAGAGGGCGTAACTTACAAGGCGGTTGCCTCTTAAAGATCACCCCATGCACAAGGCGTGCTCTCGACGTATCGCACAACGTGCGCAGCGGGATATCCTTATGCCCGCCAGCGCTAATCGTTGGCGGGAGCGGTAGTGCCGACCGGAACGCTGAAGTGTCGACGAATACAACCCAGTGCTGAGCCTATTCCCAGTCCCTGGGCGCGAGACAAACACCCGTTCACGCTAACCGGCCATCGTTGCATTAGGCGCTGACTAAAACGAAGAGCGGGAAATGTCTAAGTGTGATTGTGAAGTAACCGTTAAAAACAAAGAAGAAAGTACGATTTTAATTATTCTCTTGGGCGTTAACGCGCTCATGTTTCTGATTGAAATCACGTTGGGGATATTCAGCGAATCAACCGCCCTAATTGCCGATTCGCTCGATATGTTAGCGGACGCCGCCGTTTATGGCGTTGCTTTATATGCGGTTGGACAACCGGCGCTGGCTAAAATAAAAGCAGCGCAGATCAGCGGTCTATTGCAAATCATCCTCGGTACGGCTGTCGCCATCGATGTCATTCGCCGCTTAATCTTCGGCAGCGCACCGGAGTCGCTCATCATGATTCCGGTGGGCGTGGCCGCGCTGATCGCCAACCTCGTCTGCCTTCAGCTCATTTCAGCGCACCGAAACGGTGAAGTGCATATGCGCGCCAGCTGGATATTCTCGAAAAACGATGTGATCGCTAATGTAGCAATTATTATGGGGGGCTTATTAGTCTACCTGCTGAACTCAAGGTACCCCGATATTGTCATTGGTTTGGCCATTTCATCCTTAGTAATCCACGGTGGCGTCCATATCCTCAAGGACGCGCACCATGAAAAGAAAATACAGTGGGCAAACAACGCCTAGCCAGCGCACCCGCTCGGATAGCCTAAAAATGGAGTGCTGTTCAAGTCCGTGTGAGCCTGGAAATACCCCGTCTTACCTTACCATTCTCCTCGCTAGCGATCTTCCGCCGAGCAATGAACGTATGCGGACGAATTAACGGCGGAAAGAAGAACACCGGTGCGGCGGCGTACTGGCTCTGGTTAGCGAACATCGTGCCGATTAAGGAGAACGGCGTTTATTTCGTTCGGCGTGAAGGCGGCGCCAGTGTGTGGCATCGCGCCGATTAGCGCGCGGCGGCGGTGCAAGGCGCCATCGCGCGCCAAGCGGCGGCGACCTGTATACCGAACCACAAAACCCACGCTGCACCCGGTTCGGCGCTAGCGCATCATCCAGAAACCCGCTTCACAAACCGGCAAAATTCCAACATCATGCCTTGTCGCCCGCGCCGTGTTGGAAATCACGAGACAGCGGCCGGTCGTTACCGCTTAACGATGGGAAACTCGTTTAGTTCGCAATGAAACTATTACAAATGTTAGAATTTACCGCCTAGAAGACGAGGTAGCGCGATGACCAATACTTTCCAGCGGTTCGAGCAACGTATCGACCGGATTGCCCGTAAGCTGCCGGGAATGCCTCATCGATCCGTGGTGCTGACGCGGTTGTTCTTTTTCGTTTTTAAAAATCTTAACGACGACCTCAACCAGACGCTGGCGCCGTTCGGATTGAACACCACCTCCTTACTCGCGCTGGCGATGTTGTTCGCCAGCGAGGAAAATAAACTCAACCCCTCCGACCTTAGCGACGCGTTGATTTCCTCGCGCACCAATGTCACCCGGCTGGTGGATGAATTGGTGCTCAACGGCTGGGTCGAACGGCACGGCTGCGTCACCGACCGCCGCCGCATCGATTTAACACTCACCCCGGCGGGCCAGGAACTGATCGCAGAGGTGCTGCCGCCGCTGTGGCGGCAACTATTAGCGGTATGGCGCGATTTCAGCGACGATGAAAGCGCGGGATTCGAACACGCGCTTCGCAAGTTATTGCGCGGCGTCGAACGAGAAAGCAGCCGCTAACGTGCAATCCCCGTTGGGTTTACCGCAGTATCGACGTTGGGCGGCGCTGGCCGTCCTCGCGGCCGCCGGCTGCGCCCCGCTGCCGCCCCACGCCCCGCCGCCGGCCGCGCTGTTGCGGCCGGCGCTGACGCAAGTCGTGAACAAAGCGGCGGCCCAACCAGGTTTCCAAACAGCGGGGCCGCTAACCGCCGATTGGTGGAAAGCGTTTAACGACCCGCAGCTCAGCCGCCTCATCCGAAGCGCGCTCCGGCGCGGCCCGTCGATTAAACTTGCGCAAGCCCGCCTGCGCGAAGCCCGGCAAGCGGCGCGGCTGGCCGCTCTCGATACGACCGTCCGCACCGACGGCAACGTTTCGGTGGTGCGCGAACGCCTTAGCGGCCATGGTTTCCTCCCGCCGCCCTTAAGCGGCGGCACGACGAACAATGGCAATGCGTCGGTCAGCGCCGCGTACACCCTCGACTGGTGGGGGAAAAATCGTGCGGCGCTGGCGGCCGCCATCGGTGAAACCCGCGCCGCGCAAGCAGCGGCGGCGGCGGCCCGGCTCGTCCTTAGCACCGCCGTCGCCGACGCCTACCTCGGTCTTCAGGGCGCGCACGCGCGCCTGCTTCTGGCGCGCCGGATCATACGTAAACAGCGAGCGCAACGGGATATCGCCGCCGCCCGTCTGCGCCATGGGCTAAGCAATGCGCTGCCCGTCCGCGAAGCGGCTCAGCAATTGGCTCGCGGCCAAGATGCGGCGCGCACGCTGCATTATCAGACGCAAGTCTACCGCTACCGGCTGGCGGCGCTGACCGGCCATGGCCCCGACTGGCGATTAGTCCGACATGAGCCGCCCGCCCGCTTCGACGCACCCTTTCCGTTGCCGCGCCGCTTACCGCTGGACTGGCTCGGCTGGCGGCCGGATATCGCCGCCCAGCGATGGCGCGTCGAAGCCGCGGTGCAGCGAATCGCGGCCGCACGCGCCGCGTTTTACCCGAATATCGACCTCACGGCGATGGCGGGCCTGCAAAGCATCGAACTCGGCCGCTGGCTAACCGCCGGCAGCTTGCTCGCTTCCGTCGGCCCGGCCGTGCATTTGCCGTTTTTCGACAGCCACACCCTGCAAGCCAAGCTGGGGCAACGGCGCGCGGAAGCCGATGCGGCCATCGACCAATACAATCGGCAAGTGCTCGCCGCCGCCGAGCAAGTGGCCACGCGTTTAGCGTGGCTGAATACCCTGAACCGCCGGCTGGCGTTGCAGCGGACGGCGACGGCGGCGGCGCGCCAAGCCGAGCGGCTGGATGCAGTACGCTTCCACGCCGGACTAACCGACAATCGACCGCTACTCGCCGCCGAGATTAATACGCTCGGCCAGCGGCAGCGCCAAAGCCAGCTAGAAGACGACCGGCTGCGCGCTATCGTCTCCCTAATTCAAGTATTGGGCGGCGGTGTCCGCGACGACGCCGAACGCAATAAAGGAGCCTCATGAGCACCCCTTCCTCCCCGCCAACCGCCAATGGGCGTTCCAAGCGCCACATGCTACTGGCCGTCATCGCCATTGCGTTCCTCGCCGCCGGCGCGGCCTACGGCGCGTACTGGACGATGGTCGGCCGTTACTGGGAAAACACCGACGACGCCTATGTCGGCGGCAATCAAGTCGCGATCACCCCGCGAATCGCAGGAACCGTCATCGCGGTGAATGTAGACGACACCGACCGGGTCACGGCCGGAGAAACATTGGTTAAACTGGACGACAGCGACGCCAAACTGGCGTTGCGGCAGGCGGAGGCGCAATTAGGCGAAACCGTGCGGCGCATCCGTCAGGCGTTTGAAACCGTCAAGCAGAACGAAGCCAACGTCGCCCGCAAGCGGGTGGCGCTGCGTCAGGCGGGCTACGATTTAAACCGCCGTTATCGCCTGATTGCACAAAAGGCGATTTCCCGCGAAGCGCTGTCGCACGCCTGGGCCGCCGCCCGCGGCGCGCAATCCGATCTGCGGCTAGCGCTCGCCCGGCTGGCCGCCGCCCGCGCATTGGTCGCCGGCGCCACCGTGGCGAACCACCCGGCGGTGCGTCAAGCGGAAGCGCAAGTGCGGGAGGCGTATCTTGCGCTTTCCCGCTGCCATATTATTTCTCCGGTGAACGGCTACATCGCCAAGCGCAGTGTTCAAGTCGGTCAACGGGTGGCGCCGGGCGCGCCGCTGATGGCGGTAGTGCCGCTCAATCAATTGTGGGTCAAGGTCAATCTCAAGGAAGATAAGCTGGCCCATGTCCGTATCGGCCAGCCCGTCACGCTGACTTCCGACATTTACGGCGGCGGCGTGGTGTTCCACGGCAAGGTGGAAGGGCTGTCTCCCGGAACGGGCGGTGCTTTCGCACTGCTGCCGCCGCAAAACGCCAGCGGCAACTGGATCAAAATTATCCAACGGCTGCCGGTGCGCGTCAGCCTGAACATCCGCGAACTGGAACGCCATCCGTTGCGCATTGGCTTATCCATGCGGGCGAAGATCGACACCCACGACCGTAGCGGCCCGGTGCTCGCCGCCGCGACGCCAGCGCAGCCGCGCTACGCCACCACAGTGTACGCCGCCAGCCCAACAGCGGTGGAAGCGCTCATCCGGCGGATCATCAACGTCAACAATCCGCCGCTAACCCCCGCCGGGGAGATTAGCGCGCCGTGAGCCGCGCGCCCTATCCGCCGCTCTCCGGACTGCTGCTGGCGCCGCTCACGCTGGCGTTGGCGCTGGGCACCTTCATGCAGGTGCTGGATATTTCCATCGCCAACGTGTCGATCCCCGCCATCGCCGGCGACCTGGCCGTCAGCCCCAACCAGGGAACGTGGGTCATCACGTCGTTTGCGGTCAGTAACGCGATCGCCTTACCGGTCACCGGCTGGCTCGCCCGCCNNNNCGCCGCTTCGGCGAAGTGCGGCTGTTCGTGCTGTCCACCCTGTTGTTTTCCATCGCCTCATGGCTGTGCGGCTTGGCCGTTAACTTGCCGATGCTGGTGACGTTCCGCGTTATTCAAGGACTGGTGGCCGGCCCCATGGTGCCGCTGTCGCAAAGTTTGCTGCTCAATAATTACCCGCCGGAAAAGAAGGGGCTGGCGTTGGCGTTGTGGGCCATGACGGTAGTGGTGGCGCCGATTATCGGGCCGATCATGGGCGGCTGGATTACCGACAACATTAGCTGGCCGTGGATTTTCTACATTAACGTGCCGGTCGGCGTCCTCTCCAGCTATATCGCCTGGCAATTGCTGGGTAAGCGGGAAACGGAAACGATCAAACAGCCCATCGATGTCGTCGGCCTGGCGCTATTGACGATCGGCGTCGGCGCGCTGCAAATTTTGCTGGACAAAGGCAACGACCTCGACTGGTTCGGCTCCCGCGAAATCATCACCTTGGCGTTGATCTCCGGCGTCTCCCTCGTCTTCCTCGTCGTGTGGGAGTTGACCGACAAACACCCCATTATCGACCTTCACCTGTTCGCCCGGCGTAATTTCACCTTCGGCGTGCTCACCCTCAGCATCGGCTACATGGTGTTCTTCGGCATCATGGTGATTATCCCCTTATGGCTGCAAACTCAGATGGGCTACACCGCCACCTGGGCGGGGCTGGTGGTGGCGCCCATCGGCATCCTGCCGGTATTCCTGGCGCCTTATGTCGGCCGCAATCTCTATAAAATCGACATCCGCCTATGGTCAACCCTCAGTTTCACCGTATTCGCCGCGGTCTCGTTCTGGTACGCCTACAATATCAACACCGACGTCACTTATTGGCAATTGACCTTGCCTCGCTTCGTCATGGGTCTCGGTGTGGTGACCTTTTTCGTTCCCCT
>DOVS01000246.1 GCA_003519965.1 Betaproteobacteria bacterium | reverse complement strand
CAGTGAGCGGCCGAAGCTTGGGATCATAGTGGGGATTAGGCAGGCAGCGCACGTCGAATACCATGTCGGCGTCGAGAGGAATGCCATGCTTGAAGCCGAAGGACTGAAATTGAAGGGTGAGGCGCGATTGGTCGACGTTGATGAAATCCTTGATCCAAGCGCGTAGGTTGTTGGGCCCCAAGTCGCTCGTATCGATGCGATGGGCGTAAGCGATGACCGGCTCCAGCATGTCGCGCTCCAGGCGGATCGCTTCCGGCAGACTGCGTTGTTCCTTGCTTAAGGGGTGGCGCCGCCGGGTCTCGCTAAAGCGGTTGACCAAGGTGCCGGTTTTCGCTTCGAGAAAGACGATCCGGGTGTCGATGCCTTGCTCGCGGAATGAAACCACTTGCGCAGGGAGCGCGCGCAGCGACTCTCCGCCGCGCGCGTCCATGCTGATGGCCAAGCGGTCGTGACCCGAGCTTTTGAGGTGGTTGAGGGTGTCCGGCAGCAACTTGAGCGGTAGGTTGTCAATGCAGTAATAGCCGCAATCTTCCAAAACGTTGAGAGCGATGCTTTTACCGGAACCGGAAAGTCCGCTAATCAGGATGAGTTGCATGGGCGTCGAGAACGGGGCGCGCTTGAATTTGGCCGTACGTCACTGCGCACCGCTTGTTTCGTTCATGTGGCGGGCGTGGCGTTGGATGAATTGGTCGCTGCTGCTGACGCCGCGTAAATACAGGATATGATTGCGCACCGCGACCTCCACTAACACCGCTAAATTGCGTCCGGCGGCGACCGGGATACGCACTGTGGGAATGGAAACGCCTAATACGTCCTGGGCGGCGGCGCTCATTTCCAAACGGTCGATTTCCCCCGCATCGAGGCGCGACATTTTTTCCAATTGAACAATGAGGCGTAAGTATTTTTGCGATTTGACGGCGGTTTCGCCGAACAGCTCGCGAATATTCAATACCCCGAGGCCGCGCACTTCGAGAAAATCTTGCAGTAGCTGAGGACAGCGGCCCTCGAGGGTGTCCGGCGTGATTTGATAGAGCTCTACGATGTCGTCGGCGACAAGCCGGTGGCCGCGGGTCACTAACTCCAGCGCCAGCTCGCTTTTGCCAATGGCGCTGTCACCGGTGAGCAGCACCCCCATTCCCATTACATCCATGAAGACGCCATGCAAGGTGGTGAATTCGGCGAGCGATTGCGTGAGGTAGTGACTGAGCACGCTCATTAATTGAGGGCTGGGCTGGGGGGAGGCGAACAGTGGCGTTTGGGTAAGATTGGATAGCTCCACCAGTAGCGGTGGGACTTCCTCGCCGTTAGCCACGATGACGGCGGCTAGCTCAGTGGAGAATAGGTTGCTGATCGCTTGGTTTAATCCGGCTGGATCGAGTTTGCGCAGGTAGTCCATCTCGGCGCAGCCGAGTACCTGAACCCGGTTAGGGTGGACGAAGTTCAGATGGCCGATGAGTGCGAGGCTTGGTTTCTGCACCGTTTCCGAGGTGAGCGGCTTGCCTCCCCCGCCTTCGCCGGCGATCCAGGTAAGCCCTACCTTGTCATGGGTATCGTCAAATAGTTGCTGAACGCTGACTTGCGGCATTAGGGGTCCAACGGGTGATCAAGTGGTGTAATTGTTGGCAGTCGTCGGTGCCGGCCAGTTGTTCGCGCATTATCTTGTCACTGAATATTTGCGCCAATTCTCCTAAAATTTGCAAATGGAGATCGGTTGCCTGTTCCGGCACCAGCAACACGAACAACATGAGGACCGGCTGATTGTCCGGCGCGTCGAAGGCAATCGGCTGCTGAAGTTTGACGAAAGCGCCAACCGCTTCGCGCAAGCCCTTGATCCGGCCGTGGGGGATGGCGATCCCTTCTCCCAGGCCGGTCGATCCTAGCTTTTCACGGGCGAACAGGCTATCGAACACCGCTCTGCGCGCGATGCGGTGTGTGTTCTCGAGAAGTTGGCCGATTTCCTCGAAGGCGCGTTTCTTGCTGCCGACATCGAGGCGAACCACCACGTTTTCCAGAGACAGGATGCTAGAGATAAGGCTCATGGGGCGTCGTGCTGCTTAGCAGTTTTTAATAATAGCCGCTAGGCGGATTGATGTTTGAGATTATTGCGCCGTTCGCCGTTTTTTTCTTTGTGCTTGAGCACTTGACGGTCGAGTTTGTCGATTAGGGTGTCGATGGCGGCATACATATCGGCATTGTCGGACTCGGCGAAAATATCCTTGCCGCTGACATGCACGTTCACTTCAACTTTTTGCACCAGTTTTTCCACCGCCAGGGTCACGTTGATATCGATGACTTGATCGAAATGGCGCGTGATTTTACTTAGCTTATCGGTGACGTACTCGCGGATGGCGGGGGTGACGTCGATATGGTGGCCGGTGATGGTGAGGTTCATAACAAAACTCCTTCAGGATAGTGACGGCTAAATCGATTTACGTAGGTTGACTGGTGGAATTTGTAATAATTCCCGATATTTGGCGATAGTGCGGCGCGCGACGACAATACCTTGATCGGCGAGTATCTTGGTGATTTGGCTGTCGGTCAACGGCTTTTTTGAATTTTCCGTGCCGACCATTTGTTTAATTAGTGCGCGGATCGCGGTCGCTGAGCACGCGCCGCCGGTTTCGGTCGCCACATGGCTGCCGAAAAAATATTTGAGTTCATAAATGCCGCGCGGGGTGAGCATATATTTGTGGGTAGTGACGCGCGAGATAGTAGATTCGTGCAGTCCAACCGCTTCGGCGATTTCCCGCAGCACCAAGGGCCGCATGGCGACCTCGCCGTGCTCGAAAAAATGCCGCTGGCGATCAATGATGGCTTGGGAGACCCGCAAGATGGTGTCGAAGCGCTGTTGGATGTTCTTAATTAGCCATTTGGCTTCCTGTAGCTGTCCCGCCAATTGACGGAACGAGGCGTCGCGGTTGCGCTGAAGAATATCGGCATACAGGCGGTTGATGCGTAGTTTCGGCACCGCTTCCGGGTTCAGGCTGGCATGCCAGCTATCTTTGATTTTGGAGACGGTCACGTCGGGGATGATGTAACGGGGTTCCTCGCTGTTGAAGTTGCCGCCCGGGCGCGGATTAAGCCGGGTGATTAATGTTTGGATTTCCCGCAGATCATGATCGTCGCATTTTAGCGCTTTTTTCAGCGCGGCGTAATCCCGCGCGGCGAGCGCCTTCAGATGATGGCGGACCAGTGTGAGCGCGGCTTTGCCATAAGGCGTTTGCGGCGGCAGGCAGGCTAGTTGCAGCGCTAGGCACTCGGATAAATCGCGCGCGCCCACCCCCGCCGGATCGAAATTTTGGAGATGCTTCAATGCGGTTTGCCATTCGATGGGCTCGATCTCCATATCGAGGGGCAGTAGGGCGGCGATTTCCTCCAGCGCCATGGTAAGATAGCCGTCGTCGTTCAGCGCATCGATCAGCAACGCGACAATGGTTTTGTCCCGTTCCGGCAGTGGCACAAGTCCCAACTGTCCGTTGAGGTGTTGGCGTAGCGTGACAGACTCGGCGGCGGCTTGCGCATAGTCGAACTCATCGTCCCCGTTGTGCTGGCCGCGCCCTCCAGCCTCTCCCCACCAGCCTCCGTCCTCGTCGGCGGTCGGCGCCGCGCTGGGTATTTCCGCGCTTTCCGTTTCCTCCCGTCCGGCCGCCTCGTCTCCGGCCGTCGGCTGATCGCTCGCGTCCCCGGCGTTTCCCCGCTCCAGCAATGGGTTTTGCTGAATGAGTCCTTCCACTTCCTGGTCAAGTTCCTGGGTGGACAGTTGCAGCAGACGGATGGATTGTTGCAACTGCGGCGTCAGAGTGAGCTGCTGCGAAAGCTTGAGCTGTAAACTTTGTTTCATGGGGAAGACGGGGGGCCGGTTGCGCGGTTAAGGCGCCATGACGCACAACGCAATCGGCTAAAGCCGGAAGTGTTCTCCTAGATAGACCTTTCTGACGCTCTCATTATAAACGATTTCCTCTGGTTTGCCGTTAGCCAGCACCCGGCCCTCGTTGATAATATAGGCGCGATCGCAAATGCCGAGGGTTTCTCGGACATTGTGGTCGGTAATGAGCACCCCGATATTGCGGTCGGTGAGAAAGCGGATGATTTTCTGAATGTCCAGCACGGCGATCGGATCCACGCCGGCGAACGGTTCATCCAGCAGAATAAAGCGGGGCGACGTCGCCAACGCACGGGCGATCTCCACGCGCCGGCGCTCTCCTCCGGAAAGACTGAGGGCCGGACTATCGGCCAGGTGGCCAATGTGTAGCTCGTGCATCAGCTCATCCAGCCGTTCGTTCAACGCTTCTTCGGGGAGCGGCTGTAATTCCAAAATGGCGCGGATATTTTCCGCGACGGTGAGTTTACGGAAAATCGACGCTTCCTGAGGGAGGTAGCTGAGGCCTAACCGGGCGCGGCGGTGGATTGGCTGCTTTTTCAGCTCCTGACCGTCGAGGGAGATGCTGCCGCTGTTGACGGGAATCAGGCCAACGATCATATAGAATGTGGTGGTCTTGCCGGCGCCGTTAGGACCCAACAAACCGACCACTTCCCGGCTGTGCACTTGGAGCGAGACATCATGCACCACGGTACGCGATTTATAACGCTTTCGCAGGTTTTGGGCGATCAATTCGCTGGCGCCGGCCAATGTGCGATGAGGAAACGGCGCGGCCGTTGCCGTGGCGGATGAGGCCGCGGGGTCCGCTAGCGGGGCGGCGGTCATAGGTGGCGTATCGTTCATGGCGTGCTCGGTGTGGGATTAACCGCGCCGCCAGGCGTGACGGCTTGGCCGCCGCCTGTTTTCTTTTTCGGCATAATAACTGCATGAACCCGGCCCTGGCCGCTTGTCGTCTGGCCGCCGCCCAGCACTTGGAAAAACTCGGTTTTCCCATCGTAAGAGATATAGTCGCCGCGCACATCGTCTTGGCCGCGTATCATGCGGGCATGCGTGAAGAGCTGCAGCGTGTCCTGGCGCTGATCGTACTGGATGCGCTGGCCATAGCCGTTGACATACTCGTTCACACCATCCCGTTTTTGCCGGAAATGGGCGGGGTCGCCGTAAGCGACGCCATCCTTGAAGCCATCGGCGTCCTGGTGCACGACCAGCTTGTTCGCTTTAATCACCAGCGTACCCTGGGTGAGCACCACGTGACCGGTGAAAGTCGTCACGTGCTGCGCTTCGTTGGTCGTTGCCGTATCGGACTCGATATAAACCGGTTTGTTCCGGTCGGCTTTTTCCGCATGAACGCTGGCGACACCCAATAGGCAACAGCTAACCAACAGAAGAATGCGCATGCGAACAGCGGGCCGTTTCGTTTTTCCCATGAAATTCACCAACGTTAAGATTTAGCGTGCTCGAAACGGCCTTTGACGTCCGAGAATAGCTTCAATACCTGAGTCTTATTGTTTAATTGTAAGCCAACGGCGGTAATAACGGAATTTGCGCTACGGATGGTGACCGGTTTGCGGGTCATGGCTAAGTCCTTATCGGGGATAATATGCAGATAACTGGTGGTGACCGTGATTTGTTGACGGCCGTCGAAAGGCTCTCGCACCACGCGCACGTGATGGTGGAGGTAAATATCCTTACCGTTAGGCGAGAGCTTGCCCTGGCGGGCGGTAATTCGCAGTGGCGATTTTCCGTGTTCGACGCGGGAAAAGCGAGGATTGGTGAGGAGCGTGGTGTCGTCATCGGGGTAATGCACCATTTTGTCGGCGTACAAGACATAAAAAGGCGTACCGTCCGGCCCCATGCGGGTGGTGGAGAAATGTTCCACGATAAAGTCGGGATCGTGGCGCATCGGCTTATTCGCATGCTGGCCGAGGAAGCCGAGGGTGCCTTCCAGCCAGTAACTCAGCGCCGCGATCAATACCAGCAGCAGCAGAGGAAACCAGTGGGTGAAATAGTTTTTCATTCCAAATAATGCGCCAAGACGGCGTCGAACGTTCCTTGGGCGCGCATGACGAGTTCGCACGCCTCTCTCACCGCGCCGCGGCCGCCGCCCAATGCGGTGACATAGTGGGCGTGCGCCGGCACCGGCGCCGGCGCGGCGGGAACGGTAATGGCCAGGCCGCAGCGGCGCATGACGGGCAAGTCGACGACATCGTCTCCCATATACGCCGCCGCCTCGGGGATGAGTTCGAGATCGTCCAACAGCCGCCGGTAAACCGCCAGTTTGTCGTCGACGCCTTGGTAGAGATGGGAGACGCCGATGTTCGCGGCGCGCAGCGCGACCACCTGTGAACTACGGCCAGTAATAATAGCAAGCGCGACCCCACTGGCCTTCAGCATCTTCATCCCCTGACCGTCGAGGGAGTTGAATGCTTTGTATTCCTGACCGTCATCCCCCATGTATAGCGCGCCGTCGGTCATCACGCCGTCGACGTCGAAAATCATCAACTGAATTCGTTTTGCCCGCTCCAGCGCCGCGTTCATCGGATTTCGTTTCGTTAGACGATGCCGGCACGCAGCAGGTCATGCATATTCAGCGCACCGGTTAGCCGGTGTCGCTCATCCACCACCAGCAAGCCGTTGACTTGATGCCGCTCCATGCGTTGCACCGCCTCCACCGCCAACTTATCCGCGGTGATTGTTCGGGGATTCGCGGTCATGACCTGGTCGATGGCGGTGGTGTGGATATCGACCGGTTTGGCGAATACCCGGCGTAAATCGCCGTCGGTGAATACGCCGACGAGACGATCGTTCGCATCGATAATCGCGGTCATTCCCAGTCCCTTGCTGGAGATTTCCAACAGCGCCTCGGCTAAAGTGACGCCGGGCGGCACTTTGGGTAGCGCGTCGCCTGTGCGCATGACATCGGCGACATGCACCAGCAGGCGGCGTCCCAGCGCGCCGCCGGGATGGGAGAGCGCGAAATCGTTAGAGCTGAACCCATGGGCGTCGAGTAGGGCGACGGCCAACGCGTCGCCCAGCGCCAGCGCCGCGGTGGTGCTGGCGGTCGGCGCTAGACCCAAGGGACAAGCTTCGCGCGCCACGCTGGCGTCCAGGCGCACGTCGGCTTCCCGCGATAGAGAAGACCGCGCATTGCCGGTCATGGTGATGAGCTTAGCCCCCTTGCGTTTGATGAGCGGCACGATCGCCTGAAGCTCGGGACTTTCGCCGGAATAGGATAAGGCGATAACCACGTCGTCACGGGTAATCATGCCCAGATCGCCGTGGCTTGCCTCGCCGGGGTGGACGAAGAAGGCGGGAGTGCCGGTGCTCGCCAGGGTCGCGGCGATTTTTCTGGCGATATGACCGGATTTTCCCATGCCGCTCACGACGATCCGCCCGGGAGCGGACCGAATCAGCGTCAGCGCCGCCACAAAATCGGCGTTCAGCCGGCCGGCCAGCGTTTCCACGGCTTGCGCCTCGATCAATAGCACTTGCTTGGCTAGCGCCAGCGCCTTCTCGGGATGCAATGGCAATTGCTCTCTATTCATGGGCGCCAGTATATCAGATGGCCGTTATTTATTCGTCGGCGCCGCGCCAGGCGTTGTCACCGGTTTTCCTCGTCAGCTGTGTTAGGATTCCGCTAGCGACTTCATCAGGTTGGCCACCGACGCGATGCACACCACATTACAGCTTGTTCTGATTTTACTCGCCGCATCCGTGCTGGTGGTGGCGTTATTTCGCTCCTTCCGGTTGCCGCCCTTGCTCGCCTACTTATTGGTGGGTATCGTCATCGGCCCGCATAGTTTGGGATGGCTGCCGGAAACCGAGCAAACCCATTACCTTGCCGAATTCGGCGTTGTTTTTCTCATGTTCAGCGTCGGCCTGGAATTTAGCCTGCCGCAGCTCAAGGCGATGCGCGGCGTGGTGTTCGGTCTAGGCGCGTCGCAAGTGGCGTTGGCGTTATTGCTTGTGCTGGGCGGCGCGTTAGCGGTCGGCATGGACTGGCGCAGCGGGGTCGTGCTGGGCGGCGCGTTGGCCATGTCGTCCACCGCGATCGTCAGCAAAATGCTCGCGGAAAAAATCGAACTGCACACCCGTCACGGCCGTCAGATCATTGGCGTATTGCTCTTTCAGGATCTGGCGGTGGTGCCCTTGTTAATCTTGGTGCCCGCACTGGCGTCGCCGGGGGAGGAAACCGCGCTGGCATTGGGGCTGG
Organism: Betaproteobacteria bacterium; assembly: GCA_003519965.1. Classification (GTDB taxonomy): domain Bacteria; phylum Pseudomonadota; class Gammaproteobacteria; order Burkholderiales; family UBA9220; genus UBA9220. The sequence goes on along the minus strand of DOVS01000246.1, from coordinate 3,512 downwards.
CGCTGGTTAAAGCGGCGCTGTTCCTAGCCTTGCTGCTGTATTTCGGGCAAAAGCTAATGCGTCCCTGGTTCCATTGGGTCGCGCGCCACAAGTCGCGGGAACTGTTCATGCTGAACGTGCTGCTCGTGACGCTGGGGCTAGCCTGGCTGACGGCGGTTAGCGGCTTGTCGCTGGCGCTGGGTGCGTTCGTCGCGGGCATGCTGATTTCCGAAACCGAATACCGTTACCAAGTGGAAGCGGATATTCAGCCGTTCCGCGATGTGCTGCTGGGATTATTTTTCGTCACCATCGGCATGATGCTGAACATGCACGTCGTGGCGGCTAATTTCCTGTGGGTCGCCCTGTTGCTGATCGGTCTGCTAGGCGGGAAAATGTTGCTGGTGACAGGACTGGCGCGATTGTTCGGCAACGATACCGCCGTGTCGCTGCGCACCGGCCTGGCGCTGGCGCAGGCGGGGGAGTTCGGTTTTGTGCTGCTGGCGCAGGCGGGGCAACTAAATTTGGTGGCGTTCCCCATGTTGCAAGTGGTGTTGGCGTCCATGGTGCTGTCGATGCTCGCCGCGCCTTTTCTGATTCACCACAATGCGCGGATCGCCCACTACTTGAGTGGACGGGAGTGGGCCAACCGCGCGCTGGAGCTGCACGAAATCGCGGTTAAGAGCGTCGCCGCCGACGATCACGTGATCTTGTGCGGTTATGGCCGCAGCGGTCAAAGTCTCGCCCGTTTGCTGGAGCAGGAATCGATCGCCTTCATCGCGCTCGATCTCGACCCGCAGCGGGTGAAAGCGGCGGCGGCGGCGGGAGAAAGCGTGGTGTACGGCGACGCCGGGCGGCGTGAAGTCTTGATGGCGGCCGGCTTGAACCGCGCGCGCGCGGTCGTGGTGACCTACGCCGATCCGCCGTCGGCCTTGAAAATTCTGCATCATACTCAGGAACTGCGCCCCGAATTGCCGGTAGTCGTTCGCACCATGGATGACACCGATCTCGACAAGCTGAAGACCGCGGGCGCGGCCGAAGTGGTGCCGGAAGTGCTGGAGGGCAGCCTGATGCTGGCTTCCCATACCCTGATGTTGCTTGGCGTGCCCCTGGCGCGGGTGGTGCGGCGGGTGCGGGTGGTGCTCGAGGCGCGCTACGGTCTGCTGCGCGGATTTTTCCGCGGGGTCAGTGATCAGGACGCCGAATTGAACGACCGCGCCCAGCCCCGCCTTTACACCGTGATGCTAAACGAGCGCGCGGCGGCGGTCGGCAAGACGTTGGCCGAATTGGATTTGGACGGGCTGCTGGTGGAGGTGTCGGCGGTGCGGCGGCGTAACATCCGCGCGCTCGAACCATCGTCGGAGACCCGGCTGGAGGCGGGCGACGTGGTCGTCATCATGGGAGCGCCGGAAAATTTAGCGGCCGCGGAAGTCAGGCTGCTGCAAGGATAGGCGAGCCGGGCGCCCGCCTGGCGGAATGCATGGCGCAAATTCCCCGCTTCCGAAAATATTCCTACTCTCGGAAGCGCAGCCGCTACGGACAGCGCAGCGCACCCATGAAGGCAATGCAACACAAGGCGCTGTTAGCGCCCCGGCGCTAGTTGGCGTTTACAGTAAATTGGCGGCGCCGCAGTTGGCGTCCACCGTGGCTCGCTGCCAGGTGACGGGATTCGCGCCGGCGTTGGTGCAGGTGCCGGCGTTTGGTCCGCCGCCGCCGCCGTTCCAGGCGCTGAAGCGGACGCTGCCGGTATTGGGATTGGCGTCGTCGATTTTTTGATCGACCTCGCCCATGACGTTGGACGGGATATGATTGCCGCTCTTGATATTGTTGCGGGCGGTGGCGGTGCCTGCATACGTATTATTGGTGACGATCTGCATCGCGCCGCCAAAGGTGTTGGCCGGGCTATTGGCCGCGGTCGACGCCGCCGTCGCCGTGGCGGTGCATACGCTGCAATTGATGAAGCCCGCCGCGGTCAACTGGCTGAAGGCCAGCGCGCTTTCGCCCGCCGCAATGGTTCCGTTGCCGTTGCCGTTGCCGGTCTGGGTGGTGCTGATGTTCGTGGTCGCCAGGCTGTAATCCCCCGGCAGCGCCCGGTAGCGGTCCTGAAACGCGTAAAAAGCCGCCTGCATGCCGTTAATTTGGTCGGCGACGTTGCGCACTCGGGCGCTGTCGATTAGCTCTTGCCCCTTCAGTATGCCGCCCAACAACAAGCCGATAATAACGAGCACGATGGCCATTTCCACCAAGGTAAAACCAGAAGACCGCCGGGGTGCGGCCAGGGAATGCGTTGCTTTCATCTCAAACCTCCAAACGCGATACCCGCGCGTGATATTTTTCGTTGACCAGACACCGGCGGGCTGCGCCATCGCCCGGCGGGCTGCGCCATCGCTGTGACATCTCAATTCGAATTTTAGGGGACCCGTAGCATATTTTCAAGTTATTTCAATGGGATATGACAATGGGTTAACGGGCGGCGCCGTGCGTTAGCGCGATGGGTTCCTGCTTTCGGGTATCGATGCGGCGGGTTCGCGCCGTTCCAGGGCGTGTAGGCGTCCGGTCAGGAAATGGCGCTCATGGGGATCGGTGATTTCGCCGCTGGCGAGCAGCCCGCGCAGCAACGCCTCGGCGCGGCCAATTTTATGCATGTCCGCTAATATAAAAATCTCCATCTGCCGCGCCCAATGCGGCACGCCGGGGCCGGTGGCGTATCGCCGGATGGCGCGGGCGTATCGCCGCGCCAGCGGCAGATCGTGCAGCCGGTACTTGGCAAGAATCGCCGCGTGGGCCAGCCACGGCCAGCGCCGGTTGGGGTCGGCGAAAAACTGGCGGTAAACGAATTGCAGCATTTGCCGCTGCTTGGCTTTATCGGGAATTTCGCCATACAGCCGGCTGGCGGCCAGCAGCGGATATTGGCCGCGGGGATCCAGTTGCAAAACGCGCCGCAGCCAGATTTCCAGCCGGGGATAATCGAGGCGGCGGAATGGAATGCTGACGCCCGGCTGGTCGTCGAACGCCTGGATGTAAAGCATCAGGGCTTTGGCGAGGGCCGTCGGCTCGCCCAGGCTGGCGAGCCGCAGCAGATTCAGCGGCGGCGGCGGCGGAAAATCGTGCGCCGTTGCCGTCAGCGCCGGGCGTCCGGCGTGCCAGGCGATTTGCAGCGCGAACGCCGCGGCCAAAAAAACGAGCAGCGGCCGAGGAACGGCGTTGAGCGGCCGTTCTCGCTGTGCGGCGGGCTTGCGCCGGCGGCGGTTTAAGGCGGACAGGCGTTCACGTATCATTGAACCGAGAGTTTCCATGGCTGGGCGCGATCATTGCACAACAAAATTAGCGCTCCTGGAAAATTTTTCTAGACTGTGATGGTTCTTGCGGCGCGGGGAGGCGGCCGGTGCCGCGCACGGGCGTGTGTTTTCCACGGATTCGCCGGCCTGTGTACGCCATCATCGCCAATCGCCAGCTAAAGGTTTTTCCGGTAAAGATCGAATAGGGCGGCGGCGGCCAGCAGTGCGAGATACACGGCCGTTTGCCCCGCCACCGGC
>DOVS01000349.1:2270-4955 GCA_003519965.1 Betaproteobacteria bacterium | reverse complement strand
GTGCTGATCCCGGAAGGCAAGATCGCCTTGGGCAAACTGTCTCAGGCAATGATGCACGGCGCCGAAGTCATCCAAATCAAGGGAAATTTCGACGACGGCATGCGCTTGGTGCAGGAAGTGGCGCGCGCCATGCCGGTGACCATCGTGAATTCGATCAACCCGTTCCGCCTGCAAGGGCAAAAGACCGCCGCGTTCGAAATTATCGAGGCATTGGGAGACGCCCCGGACTACCATGCTTTGCCGGTGGGCAACGCCGGTAATATCACCGCGCATTGGATCGGCTATTCCGAGTCGGTATGCCAACAGACCGCGGCGTGCGCCTTCTGCGAAGGCGAGTGCACTTTTCACCGGCAAGTGAACGCCACCCGTCGCCCCGTCATGCTGGGCTATCAGGCGGCCGGCTCCGCGCCGTTCCTACGCGGTGAAATGGTGCGACGCCCGGAAACTGTCGCCACCGCCATCCGCATCGGCCACCCGATGTCGTGGCAACAAGCCTGGAAAGTGAAAGACGAGTCCGGCGGCTGGTTTAACGAATGCACCGACGAGGAAATTTTACACACCCAGAAACTGCTCGCCCAGACCGAAGGGGTATTTTGCGAACCCGCTTCCGCCACCTCGCTCGCGGGCGTCATCAAGGATTTGGACGCTGGGAAAATCCGCGAGGCCAGCACCATCGTTTGCACCCTGACCGGCCACGGATTGAAAGACCCGGACACCGCCATCGCCCAGAGCACCCGGCCGATTACGGTGGAGGCCACGCGCGACGCCATTGAACAAGTGATTGGCGAACACTTAGCGGCATGACAGGCGGAGCGCGGCGAACCGGCCTGGCATAGGCGGTGGGGCGATGCCGGGAGAGAAAATGCAATTTTCCACTCAGATTAGCGAGATAGACTTATGCTTGCCGTGCGTCACCCTCCTTACGCCGCCACGCGAGCGTTGTGCCGGCGTGGCGTGCTCTCGGAATGGCGGCGCAATAGATAGCGGGCGCTTGCCGCCGCCGGACCGTGGATAACCTAATTCTACTCATTAGCTGTTTTGTGCTCGGCATCCTGCTGCGCCGCGCCGGACGCATGCCGGAGAACACGCCCGCCGTATTAAACAGTTTCGTCATTAACGTTTCCCTGCCAGCGCTGACCCTGCTGACCCTCCACCAGTTGCACCCCCAGGCGGCTTTATTGTACGCGGCCCTGATGGCGTGGCTGCTGTTCGGTCTGGGCGCGGCGTTCTTCTACGTGATGGGCAAGCGGCTGGGGCTGCCGGGGAAAACCGTCGGCGCCTTAATGCTCACCGGCGGACTGGGCAATACCTCTTTCGTCGGCCTGCCGATGATCGAAGCGTACTACGGTCATCAAGCCTTGGGCATCGGCATTATCGCCGATCAACTCGGTTCTTTCCTGGTGCTGGCGACCCTGGGACTGCTGGTCGCCGGTTACTACACCGCCGAGCGGCCGAGTATCGGCGCGATAGCGAAAAAAATACTATTATTTCCGCCATTCATGGCGTTGCTGGCGGCAGTGGCGCTCATGCCGGTCGCTTTTCCCCCTTGGCTGGAAAGCGTGCTGCACCGCCTGGGGGGGACGCTGGCCCCGCTAGCGCTGCTATCGGTGGGTTATCAATTACGCCTCGGCCACCTTGCGGGGAATAGTCGCAATCTGGCGCTGGGCCTGGTGTTTAAACTCGTCATCGGGCCTGCGTTGCTATTGTTGTTGTTTGCCGGGGTGTTGGGCGCGCGGGGAGAAGTGCTGCGGGTCACGCTGTTCGAGGCAGCGATGGCGCCCATGATTACCGGCGCAATCGTGGCGCTGGAGCATGATTTGGACCCACCGCTGGTCGGCCTGATGTTGGGCGTCGGCATCCCGCTTTCCTTTCTGACGCTGCCGGTCTGGTGGTATCTGCTGCGCGGATTTTAGTTTATTGCGCGAAGCGCAGCGAAAGATCCACCGCCGCGATATCTTTAGTCAGGCTGCCGATGGAAATACGCTGGACGCCGGTTTTCGCCACCGCCCGCACATTATCCAGCGTAATGCCGCCGGATGCCTCCAGCATGGCGCGGCCAGCGGTAAGCCGGACGGCTTCGCGCAACGCCTTGAGGCTGAAATTATCCAGCAGGATTAAACGGGCCTCCGCGTCCAGCGCTTGTTCCAGCTCGGAGAGGTTCTCGACCTCGATTTGCACCGGCGCGTCCGGCGGCGCGATTTCCGCCGCTTGCCGCAACGCCGCGGCAATGCCGCCGGCCGCTAGGATATGATTTTCCTTGATGAGAACGCCGTCGGATAAGCCGAGGCGCTGATTAACGCCGCCGCCGGTATGTACCGCGTATTTTTGCGCAACCCGCAGCCCCGGCAGCGTCTTGCGGGTATCCATGATAACCGCCGGAACGCCCTGCACCGCTTGGACGTAGCGGTAGGTGCGAGTGGCGGTGGCGGAAAGGGTTTGCAGAAAATTCAGCGCCGGGCGCTCGGCGGTGAGGAGGGCGCGGGCCGCGCCGCGAATTTCGCACAACATTTGGTCCGCGCCGACGCAGTTGCCGTCGTCGGCATACCAGTGAAGCTTTATCGACGCATCGGTTTGCCGGAAGCATTCCTCGAACCATGCCGTGCCGCAAAGAATCGCCTCTTGACGGCAAATGACCTGGGCGACGGCTTGGCGGCCGGCGGGAATCAGCTGGGCGCTAAGATCGCC
>DOVS01000349.1:0-2235 GCA_003519965.1 Betaproteobacteria bacterium | reverse complement strand
CCGCCGCTATCCTCGGCCAGTGCGGCGCGGACGTTCTCTTCGACGGCTGCGGCCAAATTCGGTGCGGGCGCTCGGTTCATGGTTGTGCGAGCAGTCGGGCGATGATTTGAGTTTGCGGCGGTTTATCCCACGCTTGGCCGCCGTAGATGCGATAACGGATAGCGCCGTGGCGGTCGATGAGAAAGGTGCTGGGTACGGCGTACACGCGCCAGCGGCGCAACGCTCGACCGTGCGTATCGAGCAGCACGGTGAAATTAACATGGATCTTACGTAAAAAAGCGCGCACGCGCTGCTTGGATTCCCCCAGATTGACCGCTAAAACCGCAAAGGGCTTACCGGCAAGCCGGGATTTCAGGCGCTCGACGGAAGGCATTTCCTTGACGCACGGCGGGCAGTAGGTCGCCCAAAATTGCACCATGACCACCTTGCCGCGATAATCGCGCAAATGATGTATTTTTCCGTTAAGGTCGCGCAGCGCTAGTGGCGGCGTGGGGCCGGTGTAAGGCGTCGGCGGCTGCGCGGCGGCGGTCGCGGCCGCCAGCAATAGCATGAGAAAACCAAGAATTCGCTTAATCATGGGGCGTCTCTCGCAGGGTGTGCAGCACCTGCATGGCGTTCAGTAAAATAGCCGGCAGTCGTTGCGTAACGCGCCGCTCGGCCGCTGTCGGGTCGCGGCGGAAATAAAACGCGTCGCGCACGCCCGGCAAGGCGATGGTCTCGACCCGGCTGCCGCCGTTTTTCAACAAAGCCTCCAGCCGGTGAATCCACCATTTGCCCGGGTCGCGTTCCGGTTGCAGGATGACGATGGGGAGACGGGTGCGGTGGGCGATCGGCGCATAGGGAGACGCCGATCCCGGGAGAGGATGGCCGGCATAGAGATGGGGATAGAGTAAAATGGCGCCGGCTAGGCGCTGCGGCGCGGCGGAGGACTGCCGCCGTTGCCACAGGCGAACGCCGCGTAATACGTTGCGCGCGGCGTGGCCGGCGGCCATCACCACGACTTGCTTACGGGTGGCGGCGGCATGGGCGATGATATCCGCGATATCGGCGTCGGGAATTTTATTCAGGCTTTCCGGGGTGGCGGGCAGAAACAGACTATCGGCAATATTGGGTACCCACGTTTCGACGCCTTGCCGCGCCAAGCCCTTTAAAATGGCCGGCCCCGACGGGCCGGCCCCTTCAAAGCAAGGGAACCAGATCAACAGAAGCTTTCCGGGCGCGGGGGAAACGCGCACAAAAAGCTTCGCGCCGTTGCTGGTCGTGAGGGTGGCGGCGGCGGTGGATGCGCCGAATAAGGTCAGCACAACGAACAAGACAGCGGCAAGACGCATGGGCGGCGGTGGTTAAATAATGAGGTCAGTGTAGCGTAAGCAGTGCGGTGAGGCCATAGGGCGGCGCGGCGGGCTGCTTGAAATTCGCTGAATCTTCCCCATCTAACAAGCTGAGCCGGACGTTCTTACGGGGGAAACGACGATGCGATTTGACAAACTAACCACTAAATTCCAGCAAGCCTTGAGCGACGCCCAAAGCATCGCCGTCGGGCTAGATAACGCCTATATCGAGCCGCAGCACTTGCTGCTGGCCTTGTTGCAGCAAGAAGACGGCAGCGTCGCCGCGTTGTTGTCGCGCGCCGGCGTGAACGGGCAGCCGCTGCGCGCGGCGTTGCAAACCGGCATCGAACGGTTGCCCAAGGTCGAGGGCGCTGGCGGCGAGATCAGTATTTCGCGCGATCTCAATAACCTGCTCAATGTCACGGATAAGGAAGCGCAGAAGCGTGGCGACCAATACATCGCTTCGGAGTTATTCTTACTGGCGGCGGTTAAGGACAAGGGAGAAACCGGCCGCTTGCTGAAGGAGCACGGCGCCACGGCGGCGAGCCTGGGGCAGGCGATCGACGCCGTGCGCGGCGGCGAGGCGGTGCAAAATCCGGAAGCGGAAGGACAGCGCGAAGCATTAAAAAAATACACCTTGGATCTGACGGAGCGCGCGGGTCAAGGAAAGCTTGACCCGGTGATCGGGCGCGACGACGAGATTCGCCGCGCCATTCAGGTGTTGCAGCGGCGCACCAAGAATAATCCGGTGCTCATTGGCGAGCCTGGGGTGGGCAAGACCGCTATTGTCGAGGGATTGGCGCAGCGCATCGTCAATGGCGAAGTGCCGGAAACGCTGAAAAACAAGCGGGTGTTGCTGCTCGACATGGCGGCGTTGATCGCCGGCGCCAAGTACCGCGGCGAG
>DOVS01000337.1:5260-5405 GCA_003519965.1 Betaproteobacteria bacterium | reverse complement strand
GGTTAGAATACCGGCCTGTCACGCCGGGGGTCGCGGGTTCGAGTCCCGTCCGCTCCGCCATCTTTTTTAGCTGCCGGGATGCCGGTTTGCGGTGTTTCTCCGCGGATATGGTGGAATTGGTAGACACGCTGTCTTGAGGGGGCAG
>DOVS01000337.1:0-5170 GCA_003519965.1 Betaproteobacteria bacterium | reverse complement strand
CCCGCCGGGTTGTGGCGGGGCGCTTCGGCCCCGGAAGCATTTGCGCACTGGAAGCGCGCTACGCATTATCCGTGAGGGAATGTCCACCATGCCCAGCTGGTGCGAGTGCTTTGGTTAAGGGCGGCCGCCTAATCCTCGATTCCAGGCGCGCTAGGATATTAACCGGCGCCGCTTGCCCGTACTTACCTTCAAGACGTGGACTTTCCATTGATTCTCTGTTTCCGTGAAGAGCCCAGAGGGCGGGCGCGCTCGGCGGCTATTCGGCGCGTTTACGCTATGTTTCTCCCTGGTAGACTCCCATTCTTTCCGCACACTACGGCTTAAGGAGGAGGCTGCCGGAAGTGCGCCGGGTCGATGTGGTGGCGGCCGAGTTTTTGATAAACGGCGCGGGGCGTCAGTCCGAGAAACCCGGCCGTTTCACCGATATTACCCTGGAAGCGGGTTAATGCTTCCTCCAGCCAGGATTTTTCCACTTGATCGGCCGCCTGCCGTTTGGCGTCGCGTAGAGGAATGCCTATTTCACGCCCGGTCTGGGCTCGACGCTGGGAAAGCGCCGAGAATAAATGGATGTCGTGCAACGAAGGCCCCTTGCAAAAGAGGAAGGATCGCTCCAAGGTATTTTCCAGTTCTCGCACGTTGCCGGGCCAGTCATGCGCCATGATCCGCACCATCGCCGATGAGTCGAGGGAGCAGCGTGGTTTATGGTATTTTGTCGATAGTTTGGCCAATAGAGAGTCAACCAGGGGAGGGATGTCTTCCAATCGTTCCCGGAGGGGGGGGATATGCATTACGATAACCGCGAGGCGATAATAGAGATCCAGGCGAAAAACGCCCCGGTTAACGAGTTCATCCAGGCGATTATTCGCCGCTGCAATGATCCGTACATTTGCCGATAAGCTTTGTTTCCCGCCGACCCGCTCGAACTCCCCTTCCTGAAGCACGCGTAATAGTCGCACTTGGGCCGCCAATGGCAGCGAGTCGATTTCGTCCAGGAATAACGTTCCCTTTTCCGCCCGTTCGAAAAATCCGTGGCGCACCGCATACGCACCGGTAAACGCGCCGCGTTCATGACCGAATAGCGTGCTCTCCGCGAGATTCTCCGGGATGGCGCCACAATTGACGGCTAAAAATTGATGTTGGTTGCGTGCGCTCATGGCATGAATAGCGCGTGCGATCACTTCTTTCCCTACGCCGGTTTCGCCGGTGATGAGGACAGTTGCCTTGGTTGGCGCCACGACATCGACCATTTCCAGTGTATTTTTCATCGCGGGCGAATGCGCCACCAGACTGGGATAGCTGCTCTTATCTTCCTCACTATCCTGGCTGTGGCGCCAGATTTTATGCATTTCTCGTTCAATCCGGGCGCGAGCGGCGGCCGACTCGCCGGTAAGGGGGCCATGCGGCTGGAAATACTCGTCGCCCGATTGCTGGCCGGCTAGCGCTGGGTCGATATAGATGCACACCTGGCAATTGTCGTCTTCCATGGCGATGCGTTTGTCGAATACGACCTTGGCGTAGCCGAAATGCCGCGCCGCGATGCCGCCGAACATGCTCGATGTCATCCGGCATAATTCAGGGGCGTGTTTAACGGCTTCGCCAAAAGGACAGCGTGAGTTCACAACCCGCACCATGCCAGGTTCGCTGGAGGCGCGGGAGAAATTACCCCCGATTTTGTTTTTGATGCGGCAAATCATATCGGCGTAATACGCCGGATCGATCGGGCCTTTGTGAGAGAATTCTTGACGGTAAGCGGTTTCAAAACAGTGGCTGGCGTCTAGTCCTAGCCGTTCGATGCGCGTCGCTTGTTTTTCCCGGCCGTCATGGGCTAGGCGATCGTCGCTTCCCATGCTCTGGATCACAAAGGTTTGCAGGAAGGCGATGGGGTTTAATCGTGAAAAGAGGTCGTTAGGCATGGAGGAACTCCCCCTAAAAGCGATTGAGGAGTTCCGAGTATAGGCGCGGAAGCGCGCCGCCGGTAAGAAAAGCGGCGGCGGCCGCTGTACGCCGCCTCAGCGGGTGTGCGCGCGGATTCCGCCACTGCGGCAGTGGCAATGTTTCGGCGTTTCCCTGTTGAGCGAGGCCATTGCGGTTTCGCGTCCCCGCGCCATTTTTCCGTGGATAGCCGGAGCGGAGAGCAATTTTTTGACGGCGCCGCCGCAGGCCGGGCAGTGAGCGATCCAATGGTCTGCGGGATGGCGTGCTTCGAAGCGGTGTTCGCAGTTCGAACACGCATAGTCATATATCGGCATGCTATCCTCCAATACGCGTTACGGGGGAATATCAAGAGATCGCGCTATTTCGCGCGCATTTGTCGCGAGGTGTTGACTTGCTTGCCGATATGACGGTGAGGCGGGCGTAAATGTCCCGTTTCGACCTCGTAAATCCAACCGCTGACTGTGACTTGTTTGGGAATCAGCGGGTGTTGCCTGAGCAGTTCAATCTGCTGGGCGCAGACTTCGTCCACATCGTCGAATAGGCGGATCCAATCCCCGAATGCATGCGGGTCGAGCGTGAGTCTAGGCCCTAGAAACGGATCGACGTCGATTTTGTCCAGGTCGCCGTAGCGTTCGGTTAATGCATCCACCGCCGTATCCTGACGGTATGACATCATGCCGCATTCGGTGTGATTGATGATGACGATTTCCGTGGTGCCGAAAAAGTTGCAAGAGAGCATAGCGGAGCGTATCGCATCTTCCGTGATTAACCCTCCGGCGTTGCGGAACAAGTGCGCATCCCCATGATCGGCGCGGATTCCCAAGCAGTCATCCACGGGAAGACGTTCGTCCATGCAGGCGCAAATCCATAATCTGCGATTATTCGGAAGTTGCTGTTGGCGGCGCAGCGCCCAGTTTTCGCGGCGACTGAAATCCGTATCGAGCTGTTGTTCGAGGCTCATGGCGTTTCTCCTTTGGTTTTGCGTTACGGTTGGTAGGTTTTACCGGCGGCGCAGCCGCCGTATTTTGTTCAGCAATTGCCGTGCCAATTAAAAAATAACGATAAAACAGTGCGTTGCAAATATCGTTTCCATGCTATAAAACGGTCATCGAGGTGAGATTTCCTCTCCTTAGCCAAGATCGATAGGCGGCCTCGGCGATTGGCGCGGAGAGAAGTTTTTGTTCCGGAAGTGAACGGTTGCTTCATCGCCGCGTTGTGCAAGACAGCCGAGGGTCGATGGCGGCGAAAGGCGTACTGGAGAGCGCCATGCCGTATCCGGGATGCTGCTGCCTGGGGCCGCCTGTCGTTCCATCCTAACGGTGCGCCAATGCGTCGATGACGGGCTCTTGCGCGGAACCGGCGCAAAGGCGCGCAATGCCGGAGCGCTTGCTTGTCTCGCCGAGGGAAAACTGGGTATGCTAATAAGAGGATCGGTTCCTTTTTCAATCCGATGACCGGCCTGTTGTTAAACATGGGCAGGCTGGGGATTCGCTAAATCCGCGAAGCAAATGCAATGGAGAACGCCATGACGAAGGCGCCAGGCATTATGATTGTCGAGGATGATGATTTTGTCGCTCAAGCGGTCAAGCTTGAGCTGGAGTATCTGGGGTATGCGGTTCCCGTCATCGCCGGTTCCGGCGAGGAGGCGGTTGCGCAAGCGCAGCGCCACCGGCCAGATCTCGTACTAATGGATATCGTGTTGCCCGGCAAGATGGATGGGATTGCGGCCGCCCACCAGATTAGCGGTTTTAGCATTCCCGTGGTCTATCTGAGCGGCCATATGGATGAGCCATTGTTGGAGCGCGCTAAAATCACCGAGCCCTTCGGCTATTTGCTGAAACCGTATTCTCCGCAGCAGCTTCACGCCACGATCGCCATGGCGTTGTATAAGTGGCGGATGGAGAATCGGCTGCGGGAGTCTGCCTGGATGTCGGCCGCGTTCTTATGCGTGTCGGACGCAATTTTCATCTTAGACGCCGGAGAGCGGATCGTGCTAATGAATCCGGCGGCGCAGCAGCTGATAAAAATCGATCAAGCCGATGCGGTCGGCCGTTCGTGGCGCGATGTTCTCGAAACCACCGGCGAGCTTTCCAGCGAGACGCTCGGCGCGCTGATTGCGCAAGCGCTTCATCGCGGAGAGGAGGTCTGGCGCGAGACGGGCGCATCGTTGGTATTGGACGGCGGCACCGCCGTTCCGGTTTCTCTCGGCATCAACCCTCTTTGGCGGGAGGAGACGATACACGGCGTCTCTTTGGTGGTTCGGGATATCAGCCGGAAGCTGGCGTTAGCGCATGAACGGCGGCAATTGGCGTCGCTGGTCGAGAACAGCGACGATTTTATCGGCGTCTCGGCAACCGATGGCGGCGCCTTATATCTCAATCCGGCGGGCCGCCGGTTGGTGGGCGCTGGCAGCCTAGAAGCCGTTAAAGGAAGGAATATCCTGGATTTTTTCTCTCCCGCTGGACAGTCCGTCGTGCAGGGGCAGATGTTCCCCGCCCTTTTACATCAAGGGAAATGGCGGGGGGAGCTGAACTGCCGGCATCTCGGCAACGGCGGCGATATTCCCGTAGAGCTCAACACGTTTCTGATTAAAGAGGCGAAAACCGGGCAAGGCCTCACCTTCGGCAGTATTGCCCGGGATATCACGCAACGCAAACAAGACGAACGGACGCTCGCCGAGAGTAACGCCCGCTTTTCCGCCATCTTTAATTCCATTACCGATGCTGTGATTTTTGTCGATACTCAGCGACGGATTTTGTTGACCAACCCAGCGTTTACCACATTGTTCGGCTATGAGGACGGTGAACTAGCCGACCGGACCACAAAATGCTTATACGTTAACAATGCCGACTACCATGAGCAAGGACAGGTTCGCTTTAACGCGGCGGTGCGTCCAGGGAAGTCGCTGTACGAAATGCGTTACCGGCGCAAGGATGGTTCTAGCTTCATCGGCGAAACTGTCGGGCTGCCGGCGCGAGGCGCCGACGATAACGTCGTGGGATTCGTCGCCGTTATCCGGGACATTACCGCCCGGGTCGAGATGGCGCGCTCCCTACAGCAGGAACGCGCTTTTCTCAAGGCGGTATTGGAGAATATCGAAGATGGCGTCGTGGCGTGTGACGCCGCGGGTATTCTAACGTTATTTAACCGGGCGCTCGCCAGGCTGCACGGCTTACCGGTGACGCCGATCCCCCCCGAACAATGGGCGGAGCATTACGACATCTACCAGGAAGAC
>DOVS01000286.1 GCA_003519965.1 Betaproteobacteria bacterium | reverse complement strand
GCGCGCGACGCCGTCCGGGCCGAGCAGCGCCATGTGAATGGCGGCGGCGGTGACCATCAGCCCTTGGTTGGTGCAGATGTTGGAGGTTGCCTTGCCGCGGCGGATGTGCTGTTCCCTGGCCTGCAAGGTGAGCGTGAACCCCTCCCGGCCTTCTGTATCGACGGTGCGTCCCGCGAGCCGCCCGGGCATTTGGCGCACCAGCGCTTGCTTGCAGCCCATGAAGCCGAAATACGGCCCGCCGGAGGCAAGCGGTGCGCCCAGCGGTTGGCCCTCGCCAACCGTAATGTCGGCGCCGTGCTCCCCCCATTCGCCAGGCGGCTTGAGCAGTCCCAAGGCGACCGGATTCACGGCGGCGATGACTGCCATGTCTTGCCGGTGGGCCCAATCGGTCAGTTCGTCTACCGCTTCCAGTCTGCCGAAGAAGTTGGGCTGTGGAATCACCAGCGCGGCGAATGATTCGCCTGCATAGGCCGCTAGTCCTTCCAGGGGCGTATGACCGCCGTTGGGATCGTAAGGGAGGGTGACGAGCTCGATGTGTTGGTGCTTAACGATATTTTGCACCGTCCGCCGCCAGAAGGGATGGACCGTTGCGGGCAAGAGCACGCGGCGGGCTTGTTTGTGCACCCGCACCGCCATGAGCACCGCTTCCGCTAATGCCGAAGCGCCGTCGTAGAGCGAGGCGTTGGCGACTTCCATGGCGGTGAGCGCGGCGATCATCGTTTGGAATTCGTACAGGGTTTGCAGCGTGCCTTGGCTGGCTTCCGCCTGGTAAGGCGTGTAGGCGGTGTAGAATTCTCCGCGGCCGGCGATTTGCCAGACTGCGGCCGGGATATGGTGTTCATACGCGCCGGCGCCGATGAAATTGAGGTAAGGCTCGTCCTGGCGAGCCCGTGTTTCCATCAGCCGCGCTGTCTCCATTTCGGTCAGCGCCGGCGGCAGGCCGAGGCTGCCGCAATGAAGCGCGGCGGGAATTTCGTCGAATAATTGATCCACGGCGCCGGCGCCAATTCGCCCGAGCATCTCGCGGATGTCATCGTCGGTGTGGGGAATAAACGGCATGCTGTTTACTTTCTCGTTCGGGAAGCCGGCCCAAGCCGCGTAGCGCGCGCCGGGGGCCTTCGCCAGCTAGTGCGCTTCGCTATCCGCTAGTGCTTGGTAGGCGCCGGCGTCGAGCAGCTTATCCAATTCAGCGGGATTGTCCGGTTTTAGCTTAAAGATCCAAGCGCCATAGGGGTCCTGGTTGATCTTTTCCGGGGTGTTTTCCACTTCGTCGTTGACCGCGATGACTGCGCCGCTTACCGGCGCGTAAAGATCGGAGGCTGACTTTACCGATTCCACCACGCCGCATTCTTCGTCAGCGGCAAGCTGGCGGCCAGCGGCAGGGGGCTCCACGAACACCATGTCGCCCAGCATATCCTGAGCATGATGCGTGATGCCGACGGTAACGCCGCCATCTGCCTCCGGCTTCACCCATTCGTGGGTCTTGCTGTATTTCCGGTCGGTCGGAATGGTCATGATTCTCTCCTGTCAGCTATTTTCCGCATCGTCGTGCGGTTTAGCGCTCACGGTAGCATGGCTGGCCGTGGCGCACGAATGGATAATTTACGGCTTTCGCCGGATGGTGTTTGCCGCGGATGTCCACCGTGACTTTGTCGCCCGGCGCCACGCCCAGCGGCGCTCGCGCCAAACCAATGGCGCGGCCGAGCGTGGGGGAAAAGCCGCCGCTGGTGATTTCCCCTTCGCCGTGGGCGGTGATGATTGGCTGATGGCTACGCAGTACGCCTTTGCCGAGCAGCAGCAATCCCACCATATGGCGCGTGGGCGGCTGGGATTGCAGCGCCGCCTTGCCGATGAAGTCGCGCGGACTGGCCAGATCGACCGTCCAAGCAAGCCCAGCCTCCAATGGGGACGTTGTTTCGTCCATGTCTTGTCCATAGAGGCTCATGCCGGCTTCCAGACGCAGGGTGTCGCGCGCACCGAGGCCAGCCGGGGCGACGCCGGCCGTATGCAGCGCGGTCCACAACGCCGCCGCTTCTCCGGCGGGCAGAATGATTTCAAAACCGTCTTCGCCGGTATATCCGGTGCGGGCGATAAAGTATGCATGGTATGTTGCGGCCTGGAATGCGCGCAATCCTTCGGTTGCCGCCTGGGCGCCGGGGATCGACTGCCATACGCTGGTGCGGGCGTCGGGTCCTTGCACTGCGATCATGGCGAGATCGAGGCGCGGGCGGATGTCCACCAGCGGCGCGAGGCGGTTCCGGTGGCGGCTGATCCAAGCGATGTCTTTGTCCGCGGTCGCGGCGTTGACCACGAGGCGGAACCAGTCCTCCGCCATGAAGTAAATAATCAGGTCGTCGATCACGCCGCCGTGCTCGTTTAGCAGGCAGGAATACAACGCCTTGCCGGGCAGCGTGAGTTTATCGATATTGTTGGCGGCTAACTGGCGCAAAAAGCCGCGTGTTTCCTTGCCGTGGAGGTCGATGACTTGCATATGGGAAACGTCGAACATGCCGGCGGCGCGGCGTACCCGATGGTGCTCGTCGATTTGCGAGCCGTAGTGAATTGGCATCTCCCAGCCGGCGAAGTCCGCCATTTTCGCACCCATCCGGCGATGGCTTTGGTGCAGCGGTGTTGTCTTCAGCATAGTGCGGTTCCTCCCGGTTCAAGCGGTTTTTCCCGCCTCAGCGCAGCGGGCGATCATCGGCGCGAACTGGTTGCGCCGGTTTCGCCCCTCTGTCCTTGATACCTGAGAGATTTGCGCGTGCGTTGCGCGTGCCCCTTCGGTGGATGAATAACTCATCGCTCTCCAGAGTCGCCGTATCCAGGGGGTTCGGTTGCCTGAGCGGTTATGGGCGGTTGCGCCTTCGGCGGTGTGGATACACGCTCTCCCTCCTGGAATTTAGCGTTTTCCCGCGTTGCCGGCTGCGTCTGAAACCTGGGCGCACAACGGGAAATGCTAGGGCGGCGTAACTATAACCTGGCGGCGGATGGGTGGCAACTCATGCGGATAGAATAGCGCCAGGCGGTAGCCGGCGGCATGGAGTCCTGCGGTTTTTTTTAAATAAAGGGTGATGGCGGCGTCGCTTGACGCCGCCATCCCGGCGGCGGGATCGGTGGTTTTCGGCAGATAAGCGGCGGGGCTTAATACGCGGCGTACGACGACCTTGTCCTGAATATCGGTTAGGCTAAGGTCGAGGGACGGATACGCCATCACGTAGGCCGCGCGGTTTCTCAAGGTCGCATGGAGGATAAATAGCTGTGGACGGGCGGGGTCGGTTTGCAATGTCGACGCTTCGATCGATACTTGATCGATCCGCCGCGGCAGAGGAAGGTCGCAGCCGATGAGCGCGCATAGCTGTTGCAGCGCGGGTTTGAGCGTTGGGTAGTCGCGCGCCAGGTCGGTGCGGTAATCATAGACGCCTTGTCCCGCTAGCAGGAGCGTCAGCAACAGAATACCGGCAATCCATAATCCGCTGGGTTTTCGTTTTCTCTGGGCCGGGAGCGCCGCCGTTTCGTCCAATGCGTCCAGCGGCGGCCACCCATCGTGCGCAAGGGGCGGCGTGGTTATCGCCGCTACTTGCGGGGCGTCCTCGGCTGCGGCGGGCGCCGTGATTTTCTCCGTGTCGGCGGGCGCATCCGGCGCTGGCTGCGTGGCGGCGGCCGAGAAAGGCTCCAGCGGTGCGGCTTCCATCTCGTGGGCGGTT
>DOVS01000157.1 GCA_003519965.1 Betaproteobacteria bacterium | reverse complement strand
GAGCGGGAAACGAGATTCGAACTCGCGACCCCAACCTTGGCAAGGTTGTGCTCTACCACTGAGCTATTCCCGCATCAATGAGGTTGTGAATTGTAAGGATTTCCAGCCGCTTGTCAAGCGGCGCCCTATTCCCCGCCCGCCAAATGGGGCAACGCGAGCTTAAGGTAGTAAACCATCGACCACAACGTTAACGCGGCGGCGGCAAAAATCAGCAGCGTGCCGAGTAGTTGCGCATCGACCACGCCGCCGATTTTCCCGTGATACAGCAGTAGCACGATAGCCGCCATTTGGGTGGTGGTTTTGATCTTGCCGACAAAGGAAACCGCGATGCTCTTGCGCTGGCCGATTTCCGCCATCCACTCCCGCAGCGCGGAAATGGTGATTTCGCGGCCGATAATGATGAGCGCAATTAATGCGTCCACGCGGCCCAGCGCCACGAGAAGGATCAACGCCGCCGCCACCATCAGTTTGTCCGCCACGGGGTCGAGAAACGCGCCGAACGCCGATGTTTGATTGAGCGCGCGGGCCAGGTAGCCGTCCAGCCAGTCGGTAAACGCGGCCACGGCGAAGATTGCGGTGGCCGCGGCATTCGCCGTGGCCATGGCGAGCCAGCCATCGGGCAAATAAAACAGGATGGCGAATACCGGAATGAGGATAATCCGCAACCAAGTCAGCAAATTAGGAATATTGAGGCGCATAGGGTTCGTTAATGTAGTTCGCGATAAATTTTTTCCGCCAGGGCGTGGCTGACTCCCTCGATTTTCGCCAGCTCTTCCACGCTCGCCAGGAGTACGCCGCGCAGCCCGCCGAAACCGATGAGCAGCCGTTGACGCCGCTTAGGGCCGACGCCGCCGATCCGCTCCAGCGCCGAGGCGGTGCGCGCCTTGCCCCGTCGACGCCGGTGGCCGCCGATGGCGAAGCGGTGGGATTCATCGCGGATTTGCTGGATCAGATGCAGCCCGGGATGGTCGGCAGGCAGCCGCACCGCTTCGGCGCGTCCGGGAAAGAAGATCTGCTCCAGTCCGGGCTGGCGCTCCGCCCCTTTAGCGACTGCGGCGAGATAGACGCTGTTTATCCCGGTTTCGGCCAGCGTCGCCTCCGCCACGGCGAGCTGTCCCTTGCCGCCGTCGATTAAGATCAAATCGGGCATTCGTCCCTCCCCCGCGGCGATTTTACGGTAGCGGCGTTGCAGCGCCTCGCCCATGGCGGCGTAGTCGTCGCCAGGCGCTACGTGAATGTTGAAATGTCGGTATTCTCCCTCTTGCATCTTGTGTTTGTCGAATACCACGCACGAGGCGACCGTCGCCTCGCCGAGGGTATGGCTGATGTCGAAGCATTCGATGCGCTGCACGGCCGCCGGCAAGGCAAGCGCCTGCTGCAACGCCGCCAAGCGCGCTTCCTGGCTATATTGCTGGTTTAACCGCTGTTCGACGGCCAAACGGCCGTTGGCCTGCGCCATTTGCAGCCAGGCGCGGCGCTCGCCGATGGGACGCGCGTTGATTTTTACCTTGCGCCGCGCCTGCGCGCTCAACACGTCCTCCAGCACGCCGGAAGCGACCGCCTCGCCGACGATAATTTGCGACGGGGCGGTCTGGCGCGCGTAATGCTGCGCGAGAAAGGCTTCCAGCGCCGCTTGAGTATCCGCCGCTTCCGCATTTTGCGGGAAGAAGCGTTTATCGCCGAGGTGGCGGCCGCCGCGAATCATCGCCAGGTTCACGCAAACGATTCCATCGCGGGCGACGCAAGCCACCACGTCGGCGTCGACGCCGCGCCCGCTGTTGACGAACTGGCGTTCTTGTATGCGGCGCAAAGCGCCGATTTGGTCGCGGTAAGCGGCGGCGGTTTCATATTGCATGGCGGCGGCGGCGGCCTCCATTTTTTCGCTCAACGTTCGCAATAACCGTGTTTCCTTGCCCTGAATGAAGAGCACGGCATTCTTGACATCGCCGGCATAGGCGCCGGTGTCGATCAGCCCCACGCACGGCGCGCTGCACCGTTTGATTTGGTGCAACAGGCAGGGCCGGCTGCGGTTGTTGAATACGCTGTCTTCGCAGGTGCGCAACTGGAAGACTTTTTGCAGTAGCTGCATGCTTTCCCGCACGGCGCCGGTATGGGGAAACGGCCCGAAATATTGACCGCCCTTGTCCAGCGCGCCGCGGTGAAAACCGAGCCGTGGAAACCGATGCCCGCTGAACATGACGTAAGGATAGGATTTATCGTCCCGGAAGAGAATATTATAGCGGGGCGCCAGCGCCTTGATTAGATTGTTTTCGAGAAGCAGCGCCTCGGCCTCGGACGCGGTGACCGTGGTTTCAATGCGCGCCACTTGGGAAACCATCAGGCGGGTGCGGGGAAACAGCGCGGTTTTCTGGAAATAGGACGAAACCCGTTTTTTCAGGTCGCGCGCCTTGCCGACGTAGATCGCTTCCCCGGCGGCGTTAATCATGCGGTACACGCCGGGCAAATGAGGCAGGCTGGCGATGATTTTTTTGTGGTCGTTCATTTCGCGCGTCGCGGCCGGCTTATATTCACGCTTGCCCCAGTCATTTTCCGCCAATCGCTCCATTTCCATGGAGCGGCGCATCGAAAACCGCATCGGCGCCGGATTTCGGCTTGCGGGCGATACGCGCTAAGGCGCTGGCGATTTCTCCGGCGATTTTCCGCCCTTGCGCGCGGCGAAAAGCGCCGGTTATTCCGGTGTGGACGTAAGGCATGGAGAGTCCCTGTGCAAGTAACGCTGGATCGCGGCGAAAACGGACGCAAACATGGCGGCGGTCAAGCGCCGCGTCTGGGTATTATAGCGGCTGCAATGATAACTATCGTAGAGCGTTAAACCGCGCCCCAGGGAATGAACCGCGCCGTGGGCGAAGGGTGCGTCGCGGTTTCGCAACCCGAGCGCCCGCAATACCGATTGGTGCGCGATATTGCCTAGCGCCAGCACGGCCGCGCCTTCCGTTAGCGCCTCGATTTCCGCTGTTAAGTAGGGGTTGCACCGTTTGATTTCCGCCGTTTCCGGCTTATTCTGCGGCGGCAGGCATTTGACGGCGTTGGTAATCCGGCATTCCACCAGCGTTAACCCGTCGTCGCGGCTGACTGAGGCGGGATGGGTGGCGAAACCGAATTGGTGTAGCGTCCGATACAATAGGATGCCGGCGTGATCGCCGGTAAATGGCCGCCCGGTGCGGTTGGCGCCATGCATGCCGGGCGCTAGCCCGACGATCAGCAGGCGCGGACGCGAATCGCCGAACGGCGGCACCGGCGCGGCGTGATAATCGGGATGCTGGCTTTTAACTTCATCGAGAAACGCCGCCAGCCGAGTGCATTGACGGCATTGGGTTGAAAATCCGGGTAACATCGCGGTTCCTAAAATTATCCAGCGTATAGTAAAATAGTTCGCTTTCCAAAAGACAATGAATTTGGGGCGTTAGATTCCATGGCAAAAGTACTCGCAACCGAAATCCGGGCCGGCAACTTAATCGAATTCGATAAACGGGTGTGGCGCGTGCTCAAATCCTACCACGTCCACGTGGGCGGCCGCGGAGGCGCTTACATGCAAGTGGAGATGAAGGACGTGGAGGCCGGCACCAAGCTCAACCAACGCTTCCGCACCGACGAAAAGATAGAACGCGCTTTCGTTGAGTCCCGCGATATGCAATATCTTTATAGCGAAGGCGGCCAGTACGTGTTTATGGATCAGGAGAACTACGAGCAGCTTACGCTCCTCGCCGATTTCCTCGAGGGACAGGCGGAGTATTTGCTGCCGAACACCGATGTCCAGATCAATTTCCACAACGAGCGCGCGATTGGCCTGCAACTGCCGCAATCGGTCGTGCTGACCGTGGTGGAAACCGAACCCAACGTGAAGGGCGCCACCGCCACCAGCTCCTACAAGCCCGCCCGGACCGAAACCGGCCTGACGGTGATGGTGCCGCCCTTTGTCGAAGAGGAATGCAAGATCAGGGTCAATACCGATAACGGCGAGTATATCGAGCGGGCGTAATTACCGCTGTAGCGAATTTCCCCGGTGGGGCGGCAGCGGCACGATGCGCTGCGCCGCTTCGGTTAAAACCGGCGTCGTTTCCGGCTGCAAGGTCACGTGATCGATCCCGAACGCATCGTGCAGCATACGCCGGGTGGCCGCGAGGATTTTCGGCCATTCCGCCATCTCGCCCAAGACCACGTGGGCCGACAGCGCGACCATGCCGCCGGCCAGCGTCCAAATATGCAGGTCGTGCACGGACGTCACGCCCTGGATTTTCGCCATGTTCAGCCCCACGTCCTCCAGGGAGAGGTGCACCGGAACGCCTTCCATCAAGACGTGGAGAGCTTCGCGCAGCAGCCGGATCGTCGAAAACAGAATGAGCCCGGCGACCACCAGCGATAAAATCGGGTCGATCGGCATCCAGCCCGTGTAATAAATCACCGCGCCCGCGGTTAGCGCCGCGAGCGAGCCGAGCAAATCGCCCATGACATGCAGCAAGGCGGAGCGAACGTTAATTCCGCCGCCGCCGCTCCCCAAAATAATAGCGACGACGATATTGACGAGCAGCCCGAGAAATGCGATCACCATGACCGCCGCCCCCGCGACCGACGCGGGGTGCAACAAGCGCTGGATCGCCTCGACGACGATTCCGACGATCAGGAGCAGCATCAGCAGGCTATTGAAAAAGGCGGCGATCACTTCCGCCCGGGCAAAACCGTAGGTATGCCGCCGCGAAGGCGGGCGGTGCGCAATCCATGCGGCGAACGCCGCCAGCGCCAACGCGAGCGAATCGGACAGCATGTGGCCGGCGTCGCTGACTAAGGCGAGCGATCCCGACCATACACCGCCGACCACTTCCACCACGGCGAACGCCAACGTAAAAACCACCGCATACCGCAGCGCGCGGCCGCCATGGGCGTGACTGTGGGCGTGGGCGTGGGCGTGAACGTGTGCATGTTGTTGAGGCGCCATATCGATGTTCTCGCTTTACAGCGGCAGTTCCTCGCATTTCACGCCGATCCGCCCGATGGCGTGCAGCGCCGCCAGAAAATCGGGGTCTTCATGCCATTGGGCAAGCGTTATGGGATGCGGCCGGCCATGCATGCGCGCCAACCGCGCCAGGCCGAGCGCCGGCGTCTCCCGCTTTAAGCCGTCCAGCAATACATCCACCGCGTCCGGGGCGTTGCATGCCAAGACCATATCGCACCCCGCGTCCAGGGCGGCTTCCGCCCGCGATACGATACCGCCCGCGACCGCCGCGCCCGCCATGGATAAGTCGTCGCTGAAGATAACGCCGTCGAATCCCATTTCTTCGCGTAATATCCGTTTCAGCCAGCGCGTGGAAAAACCGGCCGGCGCCGCGTCTACTTTAGGGTAAATAACGTGCGCCGGCATCATGCCCGGCAGCCCAAAATCGATGAGTTGTTTGAACGGCGTCAGGTCTTGCAACGCGAGTTCGGTGTAATCCCGGTTATCCACCGGCGCGGCGGTATGCGAGTCCTCGGCGACGTAGCCGTGTCCGGGGAAGTGCTTCCCCACCGCCGCCATTCCGCCCGCCGCCATTCCGCGCATTACGCCATGGGCTAAGTCGGAAACCGCTTGCGGATCGGCGTGAAAAGCGCGGTCGCCGATGACGCTGCTACGCCCGTGATCCAAATCCAATACGGGCGCAAAAGAGAAGTCGACGCCGCAACTACGCAGCTCCGCCGCCATCACCCAGCCGATCTGGTAGGCTAGTTGTTTCGCCCGTTGAGGAGAGCGATCCCATAGCTCCCCGGCTTGGCGCATTGGCGGTAAGCGGGTGAATCCTTCGCGGAAGCGCTGCACCCGCCCGCCTTCCTGA
>DOVS01000074.1 GCA_003519965.1 Betaproteobacteria bacterium | reverse complement strand
CCGAATTCCCGCTGCATACGCGCGGACTGCTGCCGGCGGATGTCGCCCCCGGGCAGATTCGCATCGCCGCGCGGCTATACCAATCCACCTGCATGGGGTGCCATCAATTTTACAATACCGCCAGCGCGCGGCCGGCAATGGACTTGTTCGCCGCGGCCCGCCGCATGCCGGCGGCGGAGTTTCTCGCCCGTCTGATCGATGGCGTTCATGGCACGGCGTTCACCAGTTTCGCGAATCCGCTGGCGCAAGCCGAGATTGCCGCCATGGCCGCTTATTTCCTCAAGACGCCCGGGCCCTCGGAAAGCAAAACCGGCTCCGCGCCGAGAACGCCGTGACCATGCGCTCCAAACGCTGAATTGGCGTTAAGGGCGTGGCGGTGGCGCGAATGGCGATTAGTGATACACTTTTCCTACCGATCCTGTGGCGTCGCGCTGGTTTGCGGCGGCCGGAGACAAGGAAATACACCGTCCGCGAGGGCGAAAACCGGAGGAATAGGCGCCGCGCATGAGGAAACCGTTCATTCTTTTTCTCCTAGGTTTCCTGCTGCTGAGCGCGGGCGTTCATGCGGGTACGGCGGCGGGTAGCGCCTCTCGGACGCGCTATCTTCGTTTCGGCGTGCTGCCGGTGCAAAGCCCGACCCGGCTGGCCGGGATGTTCATGCCGCTGGCGGCTGGTATCGGCCGCGCGCTGGGGCGGCCGGTGGAATTCGTCACCGCGCCGGGCTTTTCGTCCTTCATGGCGCGGGTCGAACGGCGGGAATACGACATCATCTATCTCAACCCCCTGCTATTCACCGTGGCCAAGCCGGTAGGGTATCGCGCCATCGTTAAGGTCGCCCAGGAACCGTTCATCGGCATTTTGGTGGTGCGCAAGGACAGCCCGCTGAAGACCCTCGATGCGGCAACGCTGCCGCGCCATCTGCGCGTCGGGTTTCCCGATCCCAACGCCTATGCCGCCACGATCATGACGCGGCGGTATCTGAGATCTCGGGGAATCCCGTTGGGGCGCAATTGCCAAGTGCAGTACTTCGGCTCACAGAATTCGGTGCTGATGGCCGTGCATTCCGGTCTTGTGGATATCGCCGGCGCTTGGCCGCCAGCGCTGCGCTCCATGCCGCGCGCGGTGCGCGATGATCTGCGCATCATCGCCAAGACGCCGCCCCAACCGCAAATGCCCATTGCGGTGCGCGACGACCTGCCTCCGGCGGAAGTGAAGCGCCTGCAACGCTACCTGATTTCCCTGCCGCAAAGCCGCGCTGGCCGGCGTATCTTGCGGCGGCTGGGCTTCGTTCATGGTTTTGCGGCAACCAATGATCGAGCCTACGACGAGGTGGCGCGATGAATGCGATAAGCGCCGATGTGGCGGCTGCCGCCGGGGCCGCCGGTGGAAAGCGGGCGCTATCCCGGTTCGCCACCTTGCGCTTCCGGCTTATCCTGTCGGTGGCCCTGGTGCACGCCGTGTTGATGGGCGCTTTCGTCTGGGAAGCGGTGCGGGATCAATCCGCCGCCATCCGCGCGCAACTGCTGAATCGAGGGCATGAACTGGTCAGCCTCATGGCGGTTGCCAGCACGAATCCGCTGCTGGAAGAAAACCTCGGGTCGCTCGCGGAAGTAACCGCGCGGGTCAAGCATCAGCCCGGAGTCGTCTACGGCGAGATCGTGGATGTTCGCGGCGATGTGCTGGCCAGCACCGACCCGGCCCGGGTGGGTCATCGCGACCGGCGTTCGCTGGACGTTAATGACACCTTCCCGCTCAAGCGCGGGGATCACGTATTGGACCTGAGCCGCCAGATCGTCGTTGCCGGACAGCGGGTGGGCGCGGTTTTGTTGGGGCTGAGCACCCGTGGCATGGATACGGCCCTCGCCGGGACCCGCGACCGGGGATTGCTGTTCATTCTCGCCGCCCTGGCGGCGGGAAGCGCCGCAGCGTGGGCGCTGGCGATGCTCGTTACCCGTCGGCTGCACGCCTTGATTGCCGCAACGCGCAAGATCGCCGCGGGAAATCTAGATGTACGGGTCAACGGCGGCAGCCGCGACGAGGCCGGTATTCTCGCCGACGCCTTTAACCACATGGTGGCGTCGTTGCAGCGTAGCTCCCGCGCCGTTCAGCACGAGCACGATAAACGCACCGAGGCGGAGCGCCTGGCCTGCGTGGGAGAGCTGGCGGCCAGCATAGCCCATGAAATCCGCAACCCTCTTGCCGCGGTCATCAACGCCGCGCGCTTGCTCGACGAGGGTGCGCTGCCCCTCGAGGATCATGCCGAAGCGGTGACTATCCTCAACACCGAATCCCAGCGCCTGCAAAGAATACTGGACGACTTCCTGCGTTTTTCCAGGATGCGCGAACCACGGCCGGTGCGTGGGAATGTCACGGCGCTTGTTCGGGAAGTGAGTCAGTTGCTGGCCCATGATCCCGCGCTGCCCGAACGGGTGCGGATCGAAAATCATGCGCCGGAAAGTCCATGCCATGCTTCCTTCGACCCGGATCAATTGCGCCAAGTATTGTGGAACCTCATGTTAAACGCCGTGCAGGCAATGCCCGGCGGCGGACGGCTCGATGTCGCCACCGAGTGCATCGGCGACCAAGTCCTGGTCACCGTCGCGGATACCGGCGACGGCGTCCCGGCGGAGATCGTCGATCACATTACCCGGCCATTCTTCACCCGGCGCAAGGGAGGCAGCGGATTAGGCCTCGCTATCGTGCAGCGTATCCTGATGCAGCATGGCGGCAAATTGTGGATCGACAGCCAGCCGGGGCAGGGAACCCGAATGCGTTTCCAACTCGCGGCGGCGTAACCAGCGCGCTCCCATAGGACAGCGATTACATGGCCACTATCCTCATCGTCGACGACGAATACGCGATCCGGCGCACGCTCGGGATGTTCCTGAAAGCGCACGGGCATCATAATATCGAAGCCGCCTCCGTCGAGGAAGCGATCCAGCGGCTGGACGGTCGCGAGCCGCTGGATCTGATGATTACCGACATGCGCATCGGCAGCGGCGACGGCATGCAGCTCCTTGCCGAAGCGAGCGCCCGCGGCAATGCCGAGAGCATCGTCATGACCGCCTACGGCTCGATCGAAAACGCCGTGCAAGCCATGCGGCTGGGCGCTTACGATTACCTGACCAAACCCATCAACCTGGACGAACTGCTGCTTCGGGTCAACAAAGTGCTGGAGAAAAAATCCCTGCGGGAAGAAGTAAACCGCCTTCGGGAGCGGCTCAGCGGACGCAGCCTGCTGCAAGACATCGTGGCGCGGAGCAGCGCCATGGAACAGATACTCCAACTGGTGGAGCGCATTCGCAACCAGGACATCAGCGTGCTCATCCGCGGCGAAACCGGGGTCGGCAAGGAAAGGATCGCGCAGGCGGTACATGCGGTCAGCCACCGCTCCGGCGGCCCTTTCGTCGCCATCAACTGCGCCACCCTGCCCGAAGAATTGCTGGACTCCGAACTCTTCGGACACGTCAAAGGCGCCTTCACCGGC
>DOVS01000051.1:424-3145 GCA_003519965.1 Betaproteobacteria bacterium | reverse complement strand
CCGAATGGCGCCGGCAAGACCACGACATTGCGGCTGTTGCTGGGATTAACCGACCCAGACGGCGGCGAAATCACCATGCTCGGCTGTCCGGTGCCCGAACAAGCGCGCCTGGCGCGAATGAAGGTCGGTGTTGTTCCGCAAATCGATAATTTGGACCCGGAATTTACCGTGCGGGAAAATTTGCGGGTCTATGGCCGCTATTTTGGTTGGCGCGATCACGCCATCGACGCACGAATTCCCGCTTTACTGGAATTCGCGGGCTTATCTCACCGAGCGGATGCTAAGATTCAGGCGCTGTCGGGCGGCATGCAGCGCCGCTTGACCTTGGCCCGCGCCCTAATCAACGATCCCGAGCTGATTTTTCTCGACGAGCCGACAACCGGCCTGGATCCGCAGGCGCGGCATATGATGTGGCAAGGGTTGCGGCGATTGATTAATCAGGGCAAGACGATTGTGCTGACTACGCACTTTATGGAAGAAGCCGAGCGCTTGGGCGACTGGGTGAGTATTATGGATCAGGGAAAAATCGTCGCCACCGGTAGTCCACGTGCGCTAATTAACCGTTATATCGAGCCCCAGGTCGTGGAAGTGTACGGCGAGGGCGCCAGCGACTGGGCGGAAAAATGCGGCGCGCCGCTGTGCGCGCGATTGGAGCGCGTCGGTGAAACGCTGTTTTGTTATACCCGCGAAAGCGACGCCTTGATGCATCGGCTGTGCCAGCAAGAGGCGGTGCGCTATTTAAGCCGACCGGCGAATCTAGAGGATGTTTTTCTTAAGCTAACGGGCAGGGATTTACGCGACTAGGAGCGCGCGGTAAGCGGTTCTTTCTCGCCGGAGGCCCGCTGAATGGACGGCGTATGTTGAAACGCAAGGATTTTCGATTACCGCGGCTCAGTTTGCGTTTCATTCCCGTATGGCGGCGCAATTTCCTAGTGTGGCGTAAATTGGCGATTCCCGCGTTGCTCGGCAACTTGGCCGACCCCGCATTCTACATGCTGGGGCTGGGATACGGCTTGGGAAAACTGTTGCCCGAAGTGGGCGGCATGCCCTACCTGACCTTTCTTGCCGCGGGCACGGTTTGTTATAGCACTCTCAACAGCGCCAGTTTCGAGGCGCTGTATTCCGGGTTTTCCCGGATGCATGTGCAAAAAACCTGGGACGCCATTCTCAATGCGCCGTTGATTTTGGAC
Source organism: Betaproteobacteria bacterium (assembly GCA_003519965.1). Classification (GTDB taxonomy): domain Bacteria; phylum Pseudomonadota; class Gammaproteobacteria; order Burkholderiales; family UBA9220; genus UBA9220. The sequence goes on along the minus strand of DOVS01000051.1, from coordinate 1,955 downwards.
GACGTGCTCTTGGGGGAAATGGTTTGGATCGTTAGTAAGAGCTTACTTTCCGGTTTGGCGATTTTGGTCATCATTTGGCTGCTTGGGCTTTACCATGGCTTTTGGTTAACGTTGTGGATCGTTCCGATCATTGTCTTAATGGGATTTTGCTTCACCGGCATGGCGCTCGTGGTGAATGCGCTGTCCCCCAACTACGATTTCTTCCTCTATTACTTCACTTTGGTGGTGACGCCGATGGTGCTGCTCTGCGGCGTATTCTTTCCGGCGGATCAATTGCCGCCGCTGTTGCAACGGTTGGCGGCGTTTTTGCCTCTTAGCCATGCCGTGGGCTTGGTGCGTTCGTTGCTGAGCGGGCGCATCCCGTCGGAAATTCCCTTGCATCTGGGGGTGCTGGCGGCATATGGCGGTATTGGTTATTACCTGGGGCTGGCCCTGACGCGGCGGCGATTACAGAAATAAGCGGTTATTCGTGGCGCGACGGCGGTGCGTCTTGTGTTTGCGGACGCGGCGGGGGACCGAGCGTCAACGGGATTTTCGCCGGCGGCAGGCAAGTCTGGTCGGTGCATGCCTGGGCGGTTAGGGTGGCGCGAATTTCCCGCTGTTTCGACAGGACGCCGGCAGGGAATACAGCCGTTACGGTCACCGTGCCTTGGTAAACGGCGAGAGTGTCGGCGGCGAACGCCGTCCGCAGCGGAACGGGCGGGGGATAATGTATGGCGAGCGGCGTCAAGCGCGTGAAGGCGACCGTTGTGGGAGCCAAGTAGTCGAACGTGGCGGGATGCGCATTAACGTGATAACCCGGATCGATGCGTAGAATAATCTGAATCTCGTCGTGGCCGTTCAGCGCGCGCGTTGTCATGACGGCGTGGAGGCGGCCGGCGGTATCTGGCCGCGGCGCGTGCGCTATCGCTTTTCCCGCGGTCGGCAGCGGATAACGGTTGATCGCCGTTATCATGGCGGCCCACGCGCTAGGCTGGGCGTTGAGTTGCCCGCGCATGCGCCGGACCGCGGAAAGGGCGCGGGCGGCGTAATCCGGGTTTCCGGTTATCGCGGTTAACCGTAGTAATAACCGGACTGCCGCCGAGACCCCGGACGGAACGGGGGTGTCGCCATCCGCCACCGGCGGGAGCGGTAAATACGGCGTCTGAACGGCGGTGGCGAAGCCGCCGTCGGGACGGGAGAAATGCGTTTCGATCGCACCCGCCAGGGTGATGGCGCGGTTTAGCCAGCGCGGATGTTTCGTGATCTGGTAAAGCGTCAAAAAACTGTTGCCAAGCAAGGCGTAATCGTCGAGATAACCGGCGGTGCGCGCTTTTCCATGAAAAACGGCGTGCAGCAATGTGTTTTTCCTCGACTGGTAAGCAAGCGCCCACACTCGTTGAGCAGACCGTTCGGCAATGGAAATCCAATGTGGATCCGCAAAAATCTGGCCGCTGCGGGCAAAGGCCGCAATGGCTAATCCGTTAAGGCCGGTGACTATTTTATCGTCCCGAGCGGGCTGGAGCCGTTGCTGGCGGGCGGCGAATAACCG
>DOVS01000051.1:0-414 GCA_003519965.1 Betaproteobacteria bacterium | reverse complement strand
CGAGCGCGTCGAGCCGTTGAGAAAGATGCGCGGCGTTCGCTCGCCGCAGGGTTTGCGCGATGGAAAGACGAATCCGCAGCACGCCCGCGGGATCTCCGCTCAGCAATTGGGCGTCGGTTTGCCGAGTTAAGGGCGTTAATGCGTAGACACGGAAAAAGCGGCGCGCCTGCCGGCGACCGAGAATGGCGGTAATCTCGCCTCGCGTCCATATCGCGTTTTTACCCTCCTCGCCATCGACCTGCGCGTCTTGCGCGGTATAAAAGCCGCCCGCGGGGGCCATCATCTCCCGCTGAAGGTAGGCGGCCGTCCGTTGCGCCACCCAGCGATATAGTGGGCGGCGGGTCGTTTGGCTGGCTTCGGCGTAGAGCAACATTAACTGGGCGTTGTCGTAGAGCATTTTCTCGAAATGGGGGA
>DOVS01000309.1:3103-5425 GCA_003519965.1 Betaproteobacteria bacterium | reverse complement strand
CGCCGTGCCGCAAGACTGCGCACCGCCACATTCAATCCCATTCTTCCCGCCAGATCGGGCTGCGGCTGCCGCTGCCGCCAGATTTATTCGACGCCGCCGCGTTTTCGTTGGCGTTGGGCGGAGAGTCCGCCGCCTAGCTGCGGGATCGCCGCGACGGCTAAATGGTGAAGGAGATCGCGGCGATTAACGCGCCCAGAAGGGCGCCGGCCACGACATCGGTGGGATAGTGCAGGCCAAGGATGACGCGGGATAACGCGACCAATAGCGTAAATGGCGCCGCTATCCAGGCAAAAGCGGGAAAATAGCTCAGCAGTACGATGGTGAAGGCCATGGCGTGTAAGGTGTGGCCGGAAGGAAAACTATATTGGTCCAACGGCGGCGCCTGGCAAAGAATATTCCGGTGTTTTTGAAACGGTCGGGTGCGTGAGGTGGTGGCCTTAATGAGCTTGTAAATGAAGGTGCAGCTCAATCCCACGAGAATCATATGAATAACGCCGGGTACGGCGTTCCGCCCCATTTGCAGTAACAGAAATAGCATCAGCCCGTACCAGAAGACGCCATTGCCCAGGCGGCTGACAAGGCGGAAGAGTTGACGGATCCAACGGTTCCGGCTGGCGTGATTGAAACGCAGGCTCCACGTTAAATCCCACGCGTTAATCTGGGATAAACGAAAGTTGAGACGTTGTAACATCGGAGTCTCCTTCACGAACAATGCTGAGCAGCTCGCGCTCGAAGGCGTCGTAAACTTTTGCCCATTCGACGGTTTCCGCCGTGTCCCGGGCGCTGTTTCCCAGGCGGCCGATTTCGCCGGGAGTGGCGGCCAGGTTTTCGGCTAGCGCGATAAATTGCGGCGCCTGGTCGAAGGGCGCCAGCAAACCGTTGGCGCCGTGCCGGATAAGTTCGCGGGCGGCGGCGTAATCGTAGGCCACCACCGCCAAGCCGCTGGCCATTGCCTCTAAGGTAACGTTGCCGTAGGTTTCGGTGGTGCTGGGAAAGAGGAAGAGGTCGGCGGAGGCGTAATGTTGCGCTAAATCCACCCCGCTGCGCATGCCGGCGAAAATATGCTGGGGGTGGCGCGACTCGAGAGGCGCTCGCTCCGGCCCATCGCCCACCAGCACTAGTTTGGCGTTGGGCTGGTGCGACTGGATGCGGGTAAAGCTGTCCATGACGAGCGCTAAATTTTTCTCCGGCGCCAAGCGGCCGACATAAAGGGCGACAAGCTCTTGCGTCCCGGCGCCCCATTGCCGCCGCCGCTCGTCGCTGCGGCGCGCGCGATTGAATAACGCCGTATCGACTCCGCGAGAAACCACCGCCAGATTGCGGTAGCCGTAACGATGCAGTTCATCGCGCAGGCTGTGGGTAGGCACCATGGTGAGACGTGCTTTGTTGTGAAACTTGCGCAGATAGCTAGCGACCGGACGCCGCAATAGGCCGAGGCCATAGTGCTGAGTATAGGCGTGAAAGTTGGTGTGAAAATCGGTGGCGACCGGAATTTTCAGTTTGTTGGCGGCTGCTAGCGCGGACCAACCGAGCAGTCCTTCGGTGGCGATATGCACAATGTCCGGACGCTTGGTCTGCCATAGCCGCAGCAGCGCCGATTTCGCCGGCAATCCCATTTTCAGCCCGTTGTAACGGGGGATCGGCACGCCCCGCTGAAGCACTTCCTCGAATTGCGGCAGCTCGGCGGCGTTGTCATCGGCGTTTTGGCGCGGGCGGATCAGTTGGATTTGATGGTTTTTTGCTTGAAGTCCCGTCACGATGCGCGCCAGCGTCATAGCGACGCCGTTGATTTCCGGAGGATAGGTTTCGGTCACGACGGCGATGCGTAGCGACCGCTGCGAAACGGGCAAGTGTTGCAGAATAAGCGGCGAGGTTTTCATGGTGTCGGCTATTCTCTTGACGCGGGTGTTCTCTTTCGCAGCGATGTGTCTACTGACGCCGGGTGAAGATGCGCCCAGTAAGCTTGCATATAGTGCGTAATTTCACGCAGCTTGAGCGTTTGTGCTACGGTCATCGGTGAATGATGGTTGCGAGGGGACGCCAGGTAAGGGTTGGCGCCCATGTGAAGCAGGGTTTTTACCGCCGCGATATTGCCCTGCATCACGGCAAACATGAGCGCCGTGTTGCCGAATTCATCCTGTCGATTGACTTCGTCTTTACATAAATAGCGGGATAGCGCGAGGGTGTCGTCGTTCAGCGCGGCGATGCACGCGTGCAGCCGCCGGCTTTTCGGTTGTGCGCTTGGATAGTGGCCATGTTGTGGTTTTTCGTTGCCGTCAAGGATCATTACGTTGTTGCCGGCGGGTTTCGTCATGGTTGTTT
>DOVS01000309.1:0-3093 GCA_003519965.1 Betaproteobacteria bacterium | reverse complement strand
GGCCGCATAGGGAGCGGGCATGCCGAGCGATCGTGCCGATTCCGCAAGCCGATGACGGAAAGCGCAGCCCACCGAATCTAGTGGATATTCAATATCCTAAGAGGAGAAATCTAAGTTTTGATGACGATGGTGTGATCGTTTTATGACGGCGCCGGAAGGGAGCGGCGATGGGTTTAGGCGGTCAGCACCAATATCCAGACGATGGCGACGTTGACAAGGCCGAGCAGCACCGCGGCGCTACCGATGTCCTTGGCGCGTTTCGCCAACCGGTGGTTTTCCAGGGAGACCCGGTCAACGGCGGCTTCCACGGCCGAGTTGAGCAGTTCGATGATAAGCACGAGGAAAATACTGCAAACCATCAGGGCTTTTCCCGTACCGCTGGCGGGCAAGAACAGCGCCAGCGGCACGAGAACGGCGGCAAGCAGGATCTCCTGACGGAAAGCATCCTCGTGTTTGACGGCGGCGCGCAATCCCGCGAAGGAGTAGTGCAGCGCATTCCATAGCCGCCGCAGGCCGGTTTTTCCTTTGTAAGGGCTTTCCATAGGGCGTAGCTATTATCGGGCCGGCGTATGAAGGTTTGATGACGGTGTGTCCTCTCGCCACGCCAGGTCCGGCGATCGCGCCGCCCTGACATCGTCGAGCCGGCGTACTGGCGTGCGATGGGGAGCGGTTTTCAGTATTTGCGGGTCGTGGCGGGCCTCGGCGAGAATTTCCGCCATGGCGGCGGTAAACGCGTCCAGTGTTTGTTTTGACTCGGTTTCGGTGGGTTCGATCAGCAGACATTCCGCCACCAGTAAGGGAAAATAAGTCGTGGGGGCGTGGAATCCCTTATCCAACAGGCGTTTGGCTACGTCCATGGCGGTGACCCCGGTTTCGTCCTTTAGTTTCTTGAGCGAGACGATAAATTCGTGGCTGGCGCGGCGCGAGGGATAGGCAAGGTCGAAACCGGCGCTTTTTAGCGTCGCCATTAGGTAGTTGGCGTTGAGCGTCGCCATATCGGCCACCCGTTTCATGCCGGTTTCACCGAGCAGGCGGGCGTAAACGTAGGCGCGCAGCAGGACGCCGGTATTTCCCATGAAGGCGGATAGGCGGCCGATGCTTTGGGGCCGGTCGCGTTCTGTCAGCCAGCGGTAACGGTCGCCTTCCTTGACGGCGAGTGGAATTGGCAGGAACGGCAGCAGGCGTTCGGCGACGCCGACCGGCCCGGCGCCGGGACCGCCGCCGCCGTGCGGCGTGGCAAAGGTCTTGTGGAGGTTGAGGTGGATAACATCGAATCCCATATCGCCGGGGCGCACCCGGCCGAGAATGGCGTTGAGGTTGGCGCCGTCGTAGTAGAGCAGGCCGCCGGCGTCGTGAATGGTTTTTTCGATATCGCCGATGGCTTGTTCAAATACCCCGAGAGTAGAGGGGTTGGTGAGCATGAGCCCCGCCGTTCGCGGGCCGGTCACGCGCCGCAGCGCGGCGACATCGATATTGCCATCGGCATCGGTAGGGATTTCCCGCACCGTGTAGCCGCACATGGCGGCGGTGGCGGGGTTTGTGCCGTGAGCGGCGTCGGGGACGATGATTTCCCGTCGGCCGTGATCGCCGCGGGCGTCATGATAGGCGCGGATCATCGCTACGCCGGCGAATTCGCCTTGCGCGCCGGCCATCGGGGTAAGGCTGACGCCCGCCATGCCGGTGAGCGTGGCGAGAATTTCCTGTAATTCGTACAGGCAGGCCAGCGTGCCTTGGCCGGTGTCTTCCGGCGCTAGCGGGTGACGCGCCAGGAATTCCCGCTGCATCGCTAGTTGATGAGCGGCGCGGGCGTTGTATTTCATGGTGCACGAGCCCAGCGGGTAGAAGTGGGTGTCGATGGAAAAATTTTTCTGCGACAGCCGGGTGTAATGCCGCACCACGTCCATTTCCGAGACTTCGGGAAGCGGCGGCGGCGTGCGGCGTAGTTGCCGCGCGGGAAGATCGCCGATGGCCGGCGGCTGCGCCGGGGCGTGGGTAGGGTTGCGGCGGTTGCGGCGGGAAAGCTGGAAAATCAGCATAAATCGTAGTTCCTATACGGACATCAGCGCCGTCATGGCGGCGGCGTAATCGGGTTCCTGGGTGATTTCCGGCACCAATTGAGAATAGATTACTTGGTCATTGTCATTCAGGACGATGACCGCCCGCGCCATTAGGCCGGAAAGCGGATGATCGGTAATCATGACGCCGTAGTCCTTATGAAAATCGCGCCCGCGCAGGGTAGACAGCAGGACGATGCGCTCCAATCCGGCGGCGGCGCGGAAACGGGCTTGGGCGAAAGGCGTGTCGGCGGAAATAATCAGCACCACGGTGTTTTCGAGGAAGCCGGCTTCCTCGTTAAAGCGGCGGGTGGAGGCGGCGCAGACGTCGGTGTCGATGCTGGGAACGATGCTGAGTATTTTTTTCTTGCCGGCGAATTGGCTCAAGGAAACATCGTTAAGATCGTTGTCCACTAACATGAAGCTATGGGCGCTATCGCCCGGCTGGGGGAAATGGCCGGTTACGTGCAGCGGTTTGCCTTCCAGGGTCACGGTGGTCATGGGGCCTCCTTCGTTGGTCGTATTGCGGGATTCGCGGCGCTTACCATTTGCTGTCCGCGGTCGGTTTTAAGCGCGTGCAAGCCGGACCTTGGCTGCGGCGGCTGACGATGCGCTCCAGTTGCTCGGCGTATTTATCCAGGTCGGCCTCGGTTTTGGTTTCGGTGGCGCAGACCAGAATGGCGTTTTCCAGTTCGGGATAGGCGTCGCCCAGGGAGAAGCCGCCCAAGACACCCTGGGCCGTTAAGGCGCGCAATAGATCCGCGGCGGGAATGTCGCTGGCGAACGCCGCTTCGTGGAAGAACGGTTGTGTGAACACGGGCCGGATACCGGGCACGGCGGCTAGCTTGTCCATCAGCCGGCGCGTATTGTCGTGACACGCGGCGGCGGTGCGCGCGACGCCGTCCGGGCCGAGCAGCGCCATGTGAATGGCGGCGGCGGTGACCATCAGCCCTTGGTTGGTGCAGATGTTGGAGGTTGCCTTGCCGCGGCGGATGTGCTGTTCCCTGGCCTGCAAGGTGAGCGTGAACCCCTCCCGGCC
>DOVS01000306.1 GCA_003519965.1 Betaproteobacteria bacterium | reverse complement strand
CGGGCGGCGTCGCCCGCGGGCGACGGTTGCCGTTCGCCGGTGGGCAAGGGACGCCGTAGCCGGGGATCGCCGCCGCCGGCCGCCGGCGCCGCCACCGGCGGCGACAGTGACGGGGAAGGCGCCACAACGAGCGGCGATAGCGGCGGCAGCGCCGCAACGGCGCGTTGCACCCGCGGGCGCCAACCGTTTTCGTCTGCGCCCCGGTTGGCGCAACCGCTCACGTAGAGGACTTGTTTGGCCCGGGTCATGGCGACATAGAGTAAATTAAGGTCTTCGCGCGCCGCGGCGGTTTGTTCTTCCTCGAATCGTTGCTGTTGAAACGCCGCCGTCTCGTTCTTGCCGCCGGTGAGAGAGAAATGACGGGGACGAGGGGCGTCCGGCGGCCAGTCGAGGGCGGGACGGTAGGCGGCGGCGCGGGGGGCGGGAGGATTGGCGTCCAGCAGCCAGACAATCGGCGCTTCCAGTCCTTTCGCCTCGTGGATGGTGTGAATGCGCACAGCATTGCCGGCATCGCCGACGATGCCTTCATCCGGCGCTTCTTGTTCCGCACCACGGCGTAATTCCACCAGTTGGTTCAGGAATTTGGTCAGGCTGGGGTAACGCCCGCTGTCCACTTGTAAAGCGAGTTCCATAAAGGCTTGCAGGTTAGCGGCGACCGCGGCGCGCATGGCCGCCGGCGTGGCTTGGCGGTAGCGGGCGAGCAGGTGGCTGTCGGCGTAAACCCGGTCCAGCAGGTCGTGTACCGGCAAGGTGTCGGCCGCGCGCAACCAGCGCGCAAGCAAGGCGTGGGCATGCGCTAGGCGGGCGTTTCCCGGCTCGCGCTGGGCGAGGCGTTGCAATCGCAGCCACCAACTGCCGTCTCCGTAACGGCGGAGGGTCATTAAATCGTCATCGGTACAACCGAATAGCGGGCTGCGTAAGACTTGAACCAATTGGAGATCGGCGAACGGCGTCACGAAAAATTCCAGCAGCGCCGTCAGGTCGCTGCATTCTAGGGTGGCCAGCAAACCGCCTTGCCGGGTGCTGATGTAGGGAATACGCGCCGTTTTAAGCGCTTGCTCATAGGCTTCCAGGTGGGTGCGGCGGCGCACTAGCAGCATGATGTCGCTATATTGGGCGAGGCGAGACGCACCGTCCGCGCCGGCGACCCGCCAGCATGCCGTTAACGCCTGCACGGTTTCCGCCATTCGATGCGCCTCCATTGCATAGCGGCGGTCTTCCGTATCCGCCAGCGGGGCGTCCAGCGGATTGCGCAAGGCGGCTGGCGCGTCGGCGTCTTGGGCGACGGTGTTTTCCACTAGCGGCGGCGCTTCCACCCGTCCCGGTAAGTGGGCGTGGTGTGCTTGGTGGGGAACGAAACCAGTCATTCGCGCTTCGCCGGTGAACACCGCGTTGACCGCGGCGAGTATCGCTGGCGCGCAACGCCGCGAGGTTGCGATGCTCAAGCGGCGGGCGTCGAACTTGCGTTCTAGAAATTCGGCGGCGATAGCGAATAGTCGCGGCTCCGCCCGGCGGAAGCGGTAAATCGATTGCTTAGGGTCGCCGACGAGAAAGACGGTTGGGCGCCGGTCGGCGGCGTAAGCGGCGTCGAGCCATGCTTGTAGGATTTGCCATTGCAGCGGGTTCGTGTCCTGAAACTCGTCCAGTAGGATGTGGCGGTAATGGGTGTCCAGTTTGTATTGTAAGTATTCGGCGTGCGTCGAGCGCGTCAGCAGGCGGTGGACTCGCCATTCCACATCGGTAAAATCCAGCACCTGCCGATCTTCCTTGAGACGCTGGTAGGCGTCGAGCAGGGCGGCGCCGCAGCGTAAGGCCGCCTGATTGAAGTGGAACGCTGCTTGAGCAGTTAGCGCTTGCTTTGTTTCTTCTAGGCGTTTGTAAAGGGTTTCGTGAAGGCTAAGCAGTCGTGTTTCATTCGCCTCGCCCAGCCGTTTTGCCTGGGCTTTGCTTGCGGCGCGCTTGCGTGGTTCACCCGCTTGGGTGAAAAAGACGCGGTTGAGCGCCGTGAAGCCGTCCGCCGGCGTTTCGTCGGCCAACGCCGTGGTCAGTTGCGCCGCCAGTGCTTGGTCCTTCGCGGTATTGCGCACTAGCAGGCCGCCGTAATCCCGCAATGCGGCCATTAGCGCGTTGTCGCTATACAATGCGCCGGCGGGATCGGCGCCGGGGTCGATATCCAATGCATGCCGCAATCGTTCCAGGGCGTCGCCGACGGGATCGGCGCAATCGGCGGTATAGGCCCACCAATCGGCGCGATGGGCGATGAATTGGGCCATCAGTTGGCGGGTGTTGTGTAATCCGTGGTCGCGGAACAGTTGGTTAAGCGCCACGGCAAGCGGCGAGCCGGGGGATGCTTGCAAGTTCTCGGCGAAATCTTGCCACGCTTCCTCGACGAGAGCCGAGGTTTGCTCGGCGATGCGCGCCGATGTGGAAAAACCGCTATTGAGCGGCGCATGCTGAAGCACTTGCATGAACCAGCCGTGGAAGGTGTTGATGGTCATTCCCGGCTGCGCCGTCAGGAATGTCTCTAGCAGGCCGCGGGCGCGGGGCAGGAGGGCTTCCGCCTCGGCGTCGGTGAGGGCGCGCTCGCGCAGGAAAGCCCGCGCTTGCGCCGCATCGGCGGTGGCGAGAAATTCCAGCCACTCCCGTAAACGGACGTCCATTTCTTGCGCCGCCTTACGGGTAAAGGTGATCGCCAGGATTTCGCCGGGCGCCGCGCCCGCTAGCAACAGCCGAACGATGCGCGACACCAGCCGCCAGGTTTTACCGCTGCCGGCGCAGGCCTCGATGACGATGCTGCGGCCGGGGTCTAGGGCGGCATGGTCGGCAAGTTCAGGGGGCACTGGGCTCGTCCCAATAATCCTTGCGGCATAAGCCGCGCATTTCGCAATAACCGCAACTTTCGGCGGCGCCGTGGGCGGGAAGCGGCGCGCCCCGGTAGAGGCGGTTGAACAATGTGGCTAGACGGTCGAGCGTCGCTTCGCATACTGTTGGCAGGTCGTCCTCCAATCCGGCGCTTTCCAGGCGCTTGCCGTTTTTCTCTAAACTCAGGAAGGACGCATTGGCTACCGGGCCATCCACCAGCCAGGCGTAGAGCGGTAGCTGCACATCCTCGCCGGGAGGATCGAGGCGTTTTTTCAGTTGTTCCAATCGTTGGGTTTTATAGTCCAGCACCGCTAGTTGTCCATCCGATCGGATGTCTATCCTGTCGATACGTCCTTTAACCGTCAGTGTGCGTTCGCTCTCCAGGGGGATTTCCCGCGTTTTCACTA
>DOVS01000016.1:13999-15547 GCA_003519965.1 Betaproteobacteria bacterium | reverse complement strand
TGGAGATACCGAGGGCGCCCGTGCCGGCGGTGAAGTCGGTGCGCAGGCACAGGCTGTGGATTTTATCCAGTAGCACGCCGATCTCGAACGGCTTGGTCAGGTAGTCTTCCGCGCCCAGTTTCAGCAGCCGAACCGCATCGTCGATAGCGCCATTACCGGTGATGAAAATAAACGGCGGCAATGGAGAATGGCCAAGCAGCAACTGCTCGAACAGCGATTTACCACTGATATCCGGCAAGCGGATATCGCTGATGGCTACGTGGTAATGTCTCTGCGCCAGTGCGGCCCGCGCCTCCTGCCCGGTGCGGAACCAGTCGCAAGCATAGCCTTCCAATTCGAGGCGCTCCAGCAGCGCATCACCCATAATTTCGTCGTCCTCGATCAGACAGATACGGCAGGGTTCGATGGTCATTGTCGGTGCTCCACGGGCAACTGCACGATAAAGCAAACGGTGTCCGAGCGATTTTCGGCGCTGATGCGCCCTTCTAGTTGCTGCACGATCTGATAGATTACCCATAAGCCGAGACCGTGCCCCGTTTCTTTGTTGGTGGCGAATGGTTCGAACAAGTGAGCCATTTGTTCCGCCATGAGCGGCGCGCCGGTATTAGCGACCGTAATGCAGAGCTGCTCCGCCGCAAGCTCTATCGCGCACTCGACTCGACCCTCTTCATGGGTTGCCTGGACTGCATTCAGCAGGAGATTGATTACCACCTGGCGCACATAGGCGGCCGGCAGTGCGACTTCCTCCGTCAGTTCATTATGCCATTTCAGGCTCAGCCTTTTTTTCGACAATTGGGATTGCAGCAGCATGCGCATGTCCTCGATATCGTTCGGCGCGAGAAATCGGTCCACCGTTCGAGCATCCACCAGCAAGGCTTGCACCGTATCCCGAATCTGTATCAAACCGCGCTCCAGCAGCCCGATGGTCTTCATGACACGGGGATCGACTCCTGGCCGTTGCTTAAGGGTGTCCACAGCGGTGAGCATACCGGCCAACGGATTGTTGATCTCGTGAGCGATACCGGCGGCCAGCCGTCCCGCTGCCGCCAATCGCTGGGATTGCACCATGTTGTCCTTCAACCGCTCACCTTCCCGCAACGCCATCACCATTCCGCCGAATGCGGCGAATAGTTGACCCAACTCGTCCCGGTAAGGATAGACAGCCGGATCGAGAGGGTCCGGAATGCGCGTCCCAATTTCACCCATGCGGGAAGAAAGTTGCATCAGCGGCAGCGCCATGCGGCGTCCCCAGTACCAGTTGATCGGCAACAAAACCGCCAGTATCAGCAATGCAATACCGCCGGCGCGCGTGACAATAGCCAGGAATCGAGGCACGAAAACAGTTTTCGAATAGAAAATCAGCAAGGTGCCAAGCCGCTTTGGCCCTTCGACAACGGGGGCGGCCACTACAATCTGGTTCGATTGCTCCAAATCGAAGCTCCGGGTGGTCCCGGCTCTGATGCGCGGCAGCTTCTCGGCTAGCCTTCCATAGCCCGGGCCTAATTTCCGCAGGTTGGCCAACATAGGATAACCATGGGGTTGGGTGGA
>DOVS01000016.1:0-13960 GCA_003519965.1 Betaproteobacteria bacterium | reverse complement strand
ACCCCCTGCCGATCCAGCAAGACCAGAGCGCTAGCCTGCACTGGGCTTGTGGGCGTTGCATTATCGGAGGACGCGTTGATGATCTCATAGGCGCGCCATACATTGTCGTGCAGCATAACCGGAAACAAAGTTTTGGATAAGGTGCGTCCCAGACTATCGGCGCTGATGAGCAAATCCTGGCGCAGATCGTGGTAAGCACGAAACGTGAGGGCGAGCCCCACCGATCCGGCAGTGGCCAAAATCAGCACGCTGCCCCAAAGCGGGATCTTGAAGCGAAAACTGAGGTTGAACAGGATGCTCACCGTCCGCTCATGGCGTTCATCATGTCGGCCACGGCGCCATAGGCGGCGGGATCGCCTACCTTAAATCCGTCCAGATTGAGACGGCGAAGCAATGCGATGCCTCTCGCATCGTGGTTCATGTTAAGCAGCGCCTTGCGCATGGCCGCGAAGTCCCGATCAGAGGCGGCGCGGCTAGCAACGAAAGGCGGAAAACCATATTCCGGGGAACGGGAAACAATGCGGGTCTGCGCGGTAAGCTGCGGCCGGATCTTGGCTAGGGAGTCCCAAACGAAGCTGTCTACCGACGCCCCTTGTGCGACGCCGGCGGCCACCGCCTCGATGGCGGCGCGGTGCGAGTAGGTGAAAAAGGAGCGCTTGAAGAACCTATCCGGGTTTAGCCTCATCTCGTGGAGTTGGTACCGGGGAACGAGATAGCCGGAATTGGAATAGGGATCGGCGTAGGCGAATATCTTGCCCTTGAGTTGCAAGAGGGAGCGGGTATGGGTATCCCGGGCGGGAACGATGAGATAGGCGCGGTAGCCGGATCGGCCTTGAGAATAAGGCACTGCCAGCAGGCGGGCCTGGTTCCGTTTCCTGAGGTACACATAAGGGTAGTCGCAAACCCAGGCGAAATCGAGTTTACCGAGGCGCAAAAGGTCTATGGTTTTCCGGTAACTGTCCCGCTCTACGAACTCGACCCGGCGGCCGAGTTTCTTCTCCAGGTAGGTGCGCCAATCTGCGAGCAATCCGTACTGGTTGCTCAGGAAGGCCGGGGTCATACCGACGCGGATTACGGCCTCTCCCGCGCCGGCAGGCGTAGCGACCGCCATCAGGAGTATGCAAAACAGCAATCGGAAAACAGTGAAAATACAATACGACATTAAGTTACTTTTTGGTAACCGAATAACCGATAGCTATCGATAACAGGTTACCAGATGGTGACAAATCGGAATAACGCCCCCTCGTTTCTAGGCGGCCATACCCGACGAAATTGAGGCCAGGCGATGATACAAGAAGCCGAGCATCTATCTGGAACGATCTTTGCTGCGCATAACATAACCCGAGACAACTCCGGCGACTTGCGGCGATCAATATAGACCGACAGCATAACCCGAGAGCCACAGCCCGGCAAGCCGCCGTAAGCAGCACCGGCCGACGTCTAATCTCTATTTTAGCGACTGTGGGAATGGGAAAACGCAACGAACGTTGAATTTAACCGGGGAGATTCTTTTATGAGAAAACACAATGGCGCTGGGGCTAACATAGCGCATAAGAAAAACCAGGCGGCGGCGCCAGAAATGGGACGGCGGCGATTCTTCCGCGCCTTGACGAGCGGCGCCGCAGGGATGGCGGTCGCCCTCTCCCACGGCGCGAAAGCCGCCGCGACCGCGACAACATCCGCCATTCCCGCTATGCCGTTGCTTGGTCGGCCACGCGGCGACGCCGGCCGGGATTTCATCGACGATCACGGCGCCGCGGCCTATGGCTACACCGCAAAGGATGGCGAGTTGGCCTTCAAGGGATTCGAAGGGAAACGCTGGGCCATGCTGGTGGATCTCAGAAAGTGCATCGGCTGCCAGGCCTGTACCGCTGCGTGCAAGTTCGAGAACAACGTGCCGGGCGGCGTGTTTCGCACCTGGGTGCCGGACATGGAGATCGGGCGTTACCCCGACACGCGGCGGGCCTTTCTGCCGCGTTTGTGCAATCACTGCAAGCGCCCTTCGTGCATCGAGGTCTGTCCGGCGGGAGCGACCTGGCAGCGCCGCGACGGCATCGTAGTAGTGGATGCCGACCGCTGTATCGGTTGCGGTTCTTGCGTCGATGCCTGCCCCTATGACGCCCGCTTTATGAACCCAGTCACCAACACCGCCGACAAATGCAATTTCTGCGCCCAGCGCACCGATCAGGGATTGCTGCCGGCCTGTGTGGAAACCTGTGTCGGCGGCGCGCGCCAATTCGGAGACCTCAACGATCCCCACAGCGCGCCGGCGCGCGCGCTGCAGCAATGGCCGGTGCAGGTGCTCAAGCCGGAGACGGGCAATCAGCCGCGCGTCTTGTACGTTGGTTTGGCGGACGCCTTGCAGAATAATTTGCCCGGACGGCCGGATCTGTGGAGCGCTAACCGCCGCGCTGCGGGTGAACCGAGCGGCGACTGGACGATAGAGGAGGTTTCGCAATGACGATGGTTCACGAGTGGTTCTGGGAATATCTCAACGTGGCGCACGGGCGGCCGATTACCCCGCTGCTTGCCACTTACTCCGCCATGGTGGGCATTGCCGGCGCTATCTTCCTGTTCTGGGCGTGGCGCCGCTGGCGCAGCCACGATAGCGATAGCGCGGAGCAGTATTTCGCCCTGCCGCTGGCAGTCGCCTTGATGATCGCGGGCCTGACCAATCCCGTATTGGAGGTCGAGCAGCCTGGTCGCCTGTGGCATGCCTACGTCTTCGGCTGGGACGACGCGGGCACCGCCATCATCAAGTTCGGGGTCGTCCTGTTGCCGCTGTTCGCCCTGCTGTGCTGGTGGCTCGCCGTCGCGGTGCTCGCCCCCAACATCGAGCGCGCCTTGGTAGGTCGGTCTGCGGCCGTCCGAGGCATCGCCGACGTGGCGACCCTGTGGGTGCGCCGCTTCAATCCGCTGGCCGGGGAGGCCTCCAGTCGCGCGATTGCCGTGATCGGCGTTTTGTTGGCCGTCTTCGCCATTCTCTACTCAGGCGTCTTTTTGATGACCGAGCACGGCGTCGTGCTGTGGGGCAGCGCCTTTGTGCCGGCGATCTTCTTCTCCAGCGCCATCGCCGGGGGCGCAGGCCTGCTGTGGCTGCTGCTGCCGCTCGGCAGCTACTTGAGGGACGGGCGGGCACGGCCGGCGCACATGGGCAATCCGTCCGCACTGTGGATTGCCTCGCTCGCCAGCACCGCGTTGTGGCTGCTGTGGCTGCAATACGCAAGGCATTTCGGCGGTGTGGAACTGCATCGGGCGCTGGCGCTCGTCGACGGCCCGTATCGCGGACTGGCGTGGTATTGGTGGTTCGGGCTCGGCACCGTGTTGCCGTCATTGTTGCTGTTCCCGCGAGCGCTGCGCCGCAATCCGCTGGTGTCCGCCGTTGCCGCGGCGGCGGCGGTGGTGGGTGCTTTCGCTCTGCGTTATGCCCTGGTTATCGTCGGTCAGGCCGTGCCTAAAAGCGGGGCGGGTTACTACCTCTACACCGTGCCGCCGGAGATGTGGACCGCCCTTATCCTCGACTTTGCCTATTGCATCGGCTGGATGGCGCTGTTTTGGGCGGTGTTGCCCTACGGGACGGGCGCAAAAAAAGATATCTCGACAACAACAATTTCCAAGGAGGCAGTCAGCCATGGCGGATAAGAGTTTCTTAAGCGTTACGCGCAGAGGGTTTCTTAAAACCATCGCTGCGGGGGGCATTGGCGCCGGTTTCATCGGTTTCCACGGCACATTGATCGATGCGGCGCTGTTCCGCAACCGCGGCAAGGGCGCGCTGCACCCCATCTACGGTGTCTCTGACACGCCGGAATGGCTGCACGACGCCAAAACCGGGGCGATGGGCCCCAACCCCGACTGGATGCTGCGCCACACGGTGGACCAGCAGTGCCACAGCGAGTGCGGGCTGCGGGTGAAGATCAACCGCAAGACCGGACGTGTGCAGCGCATCATGGGCAACCCCTACCATCCGAACACGCTGCTGGACTACACACGGCTCCAGACCCCGCTGCTGGATACCGCCAAGCGGCCCGGCACCGTTTGCGCCCGTGGCAACGCGGGCATCCAGACGGCGTACGACCCCTACCGCATCACGGTGCCGTTGAAGCGTTCGGGACCGCGCGGCAGCGGACAGTGGCAGCCGATATCCTGGAAGCAACTGATCGACGAGGTCGTCGAGGGGGGCAAGATATTTGCCGACACCGGCGACCCCGCCAGCAAGGATATGGACGTGCTCGGTTTTCGCGGGCTCTACGGCAAGCGCAAGGAACTCATGGATGCGCAGGCCCCCGAGTTGGGCAACCGCACCAACGGCCTGCTGTTTCAGGGTGGGCGCGTTGTCGGCAGCCGGCTGGGGTTCGCGCGTCGCTTCGGGAAGGCCTTCGGCACGGTAAACGTCTACGAGCACGTCAACGTGTGCGAGGTAAGCCACCATGTGGCCACGGCCATGGTCTATCCCGGCAAACACATGACCAAGCCGGACGTGATGCACGCGGAGTTCATCATCTTCTGGGGCACGCAGCCGGGCGACGCCAATTTTCCCATGCAGACGCTAGGCAAATATACTGCCCAGGCGCGCGCCGAGGCGGGCGGGCTCAAGTACGTGGTAATCGATCCGCTATTGGGCCGCGGCGGCGTCAGCGGCGACGCCGCCGCGTGGATTCCCATCAAACCCGGCACGGACGGCGCCATGGCGATGGCCATGATCCGCTGGATTCTCGAACAGAAACGCTACAACGCGGCCTATCTCAGTCATCCGTCCCAAAGCGCCGCCGAGGCGGCGGGCGAATTGTCGTGCACCGACGCCAGCCATCTGGTCATCGTGGACCCGCACCATCCGCGCACCGGCGCCTTCTTGCGCAGCGAGGATGCGGGCCTCGGCCGCTTTGGCGGCGAGGAGGAAGGCGACCGCGTGGTGATCGCCGCCGGCGCCAGCCGGCCGGCCCAGGCCGCCGCCGTCAAGACGGCGCAACTCGAATATAGCGGCAGCGTCAACGGGGTTCGGGTGCAAAGCGCCTTTACCCTGCTGCGCGAATCGGCGCAGCGTCATACGATCGCCGAGTACGGGGCGATCTGCGGCGTGCCCGAGGCACAGATCGTGGCCCTGGCGCGCGAGTTCACGTCTCACGGGCGCAAGGCGTGCAGCGAGATGTACCGCGGCGTAGTCAAGCATCCCAACGGCTACTACAATGGGGTGGCGGTGCTGCTGCTCAACCTTTTGGTCGGCAACCTGAATTGGACGGGCGGCCTGACCGTCGGCGGCGGGAGTTACGGTTACAAGAAGGGGCGCTACGATGTGACGGCGGTGCCCGGCGCCGAGGCCCGTGCATTCGGGGTCAAGCTGTCGCGCGAAGAGGCGTATTACGAGGAATCGAGCGAGTTCAAGGCCAAGAAGGCCGCCGGCAAGAACCCCTATCCGGCCAAACGGCCCTGGTTCCCGCTGAGTTTCGAGGTCTACACGGAACTACTGCCTTCGGCGGTGCAGCGCTACCCCTACGGGGTCGATATCCTCATGTGGCACATGGCCACGCCTTTCTACAGCGTGCCGAGCCAGGGCAACCAGGCGTTCGTCGATGCCGCCAAGGACCCGAAGAACATCCCCTTGATCATCGCCTCCGATATCGTGGTCGGCGACACCAGCATGTATGCCGACTACATTATTCCGGACGGCAGCTTCCTCGAGCGCTGGTGCCATATCGGCACCCTCCCTACGACGCTGACCAAGGGAACGGGGGTGCGCTGGCCGGTGATCGAGCTGACCGAGAAGACCGAAGACGGCCGCCACATGTGCATGGAGGAATTTTTCATCGACGTCGCCAAACGGGTGGGCATGCCCGGCTACGGCGACAACGCCATTCCGGACGCGGACGGCAAGCTCTGGCCGCTGCACCGCAAGGAGGACTGGTATCTCAAGGCCACGGCCAACGTTGCCCTTGCCGCGGGCGGAAACGGCGACGAGGTGCCGGACATCAGTAAGACGGAGCTGGAAATCGGCGACCTGAAGGCCTTTCACGCCCAATTCCGCGGGGCGTTGAAGGATGCGGAATGGTCCAAGGTATTGTCGGCGATGTCCCGCGGCGGACGTTTCGAACCGCATGATCGGGCCCGCGAGGGGGACAGGCTTACCCACCGCTTCAGCAAGACGCTGCATTTCTACCAGGAGGAAACGGCCCTGACCCGCGACAGCATGTCCGGCCGCCCGTTCCTGGGCGCCACCGGCTGGGTGGAGCCGGCAACGGCCCTGGGCAAGCCGCTCGATAAACTGGACGATCCCAACAGCTGGCCGTTGACGATCATTACCAAGAAGGGCGCCTTGCAAAGCCACTCGCGATTGGCGTCCAACTACGTGCTGCGCGAAATCATGCCCGACAACGGCATTCAAATCGCGGCCGCGGACGCCGAACGCGATGGCATTCGCGACGGCGACGAGGTCTGGGTGGTGACTCCGGAAGGGCGGCGCAAGGGGCGGGCGCGGGTGATGCAGGGGCTGCGTCCCGGCGTTATCGCCTTTCGCGTTGGCTACGGCCACTGGGGTTATGGCGCAACCAACTACCAGATCGGCGGCAAGCGCGTGGAAGGCGATCAGGTGCGCCGAACGGGCATCCACCTCAATCCGGTAATGCGGCGCGATCCGGATGTTTGGCAAATGTCGCTCATGGACCTGGTCGGCGGCAGCGTGGTGTTCTTCAACACCCGCGCGCGTCTGGAAAAGGAGACGCATCGTGCCTGAGCCTCGACTCACGGAGCGGTTGGCGGCGGCAGCGGCCTTGACGCTGTGTTCTCCGACGGCGGAGACGGTGAAAATCCTGGGGGCCGCGGCCGGCCGCAAGCTGAACGCAGAGGAGGCGCAACAGAACTTCTACGATGTCTTCTGCATTCCTCAGTCCGGCCGTTATGTCCCTCCTTATGCCCATGTGCTCCGACAGGCGCAACAGCAAGGGGAATACTGGCACTTCCCGCCGCCGCGCCACGACGGCGGCGACGAAATGGCGTCATGGTATCGGATCGTCGGCTTCGATCCCCGGGACCTCGACGTGAATCCTCTGTTTCAGGGGCCGCTGCGGCCCCTGGACCATATTGGTTTCATTCTTGCCTATCTCGCCCGTTTGGCGGCCGCCCGTGAAACCGATCCCGCGGCACAGGAAGTGGCGGCCGGCTTCGTGGCGAAAATGCTCGGCCCGTGGGCCGACCTGTATGTGACATTGCTCGGGCAGGCGCAAAGCGACTATGCGCCATTGGTTGCACATGCCCTGGCCGATGCCCTGGCCGACGTGCGTGCGGCCTTTGCGCCGCTGCGAGGCGACCATCAGGGTCATACGACTGGCGTGCCGATTCATGTTGACACGGGAACGCCTTAAAACAGGACATCCGCCACGGCTGGCATACAACGGGTTTGCGGACGCCGCTACACTATCTCGATTTCAGTTCCGAAAACCGAGGCACGGGCGTCTGCAAAGCATAGCGTACCGCTGTGACATCAAGGCTGCGCTGCGCCCTGTATAAACGTTATCGTCATGGCAGATGAAACGAAACCCACCATGCACCAACTTGTGCGCCGGCGCTTGCTCAAAAGCGCTGTGACGAGTTTGGGCGCCGCCCTGATCGGTTACAGTAGCCGAGTTTATGCCGGTAGCAAGTTCCCCAAAAAAACCATGGATTACCGGGACCGCCCCAACGGGCAAAAAATGTGCGCCAATTGCAGCCATTTCCTCCCCGACAAGAACCCCAGAAATACAGGACGCTGTACCGTCGTGGAAGGAAACATCGGCCCTCATGGCTGGTGCATGGTTTGGGCAACTCGAAAACCGATCGAGGGTTGCTGAGAACTAAACTGAGAAAAGAGGTTGCAATGGGTACACAACGATCACGACGCTATTGGATTCTGGCACGAAAACCAGAATAAGCTGAATGCCGCTTTGTCGGATTGACTCACTCACATGATAACGGCAGAGTCGGGCATTGTGCCTGGCAATACGCTCCAAGGTAGGGCTAACCCGGCGCAACCTGAGGAAAAGCCGCGAAATCATTCGCGATGGCGCATCCGCGCGACTTAGGGAAGCGGCGTACGCCACTGCTCATGAGGACGCCGCTAAACCAGGCTGCCCAGCAGCCGCTCGATCAGCCAAATAGAAGCGACGCCCGCGCCGATCAGGCTCACCTGCTGCGCCGTAATATGAATCTCGGGTTGCTTGTGCAGCCCCGGAATGAGATCGGCCACCGCCACATAAATCATGCTGGCCGCCGCCACGCCCAACAGGTAGGGAATCAAGCTAGTCGCCGACTGTAACGCGAAGTAGGCTACGACGCCGCCAACCAGGGTAGCCGCACTGGAAACCAAATTAAACATCAAGGCGGTGCGCTTGCGATAGCCGGAGTGGAGCAAAATCATAAAATCCCCGACTTCTTGCGGAATTTCATGGGCGATAATCGCCAGGGCGGTAATGATTCCCAACTCGACGCTGCTGAGAAAAGCGCCAGCGATAATCACGCCATCGACAAAATTGTGGAACGTGTCTCCAACCATAATCATCAAGCCGCTGCGCCCATGATCGTGAGACGGCGCGCCGTGCGCCTCGCATGCCTCGCTGTGGCAATGGCGCCAAATCACCAGTTTTTCCAGAACGAAAAATCCTAGAATGCCCAATAGCACGGCAATCATGACGCCTTCGGCGCTAGCGCCTTGTTCCAGGGCGTGAGGCAGTATTTCAAGAAATCCAGCGCCCAATAGCGCGCCGATAGCATAGCTCACCAGTAGCGGAATCCAAGCGGCCCGCGCCGAAAAGGCGAAAAAAGCGGCGGCGAGAACGCTTAGCACCCCGCCGAGAAGACTCGACAGCACAATTAACAGCAATAGCGGCAGTTGCGTCACGGCAAACTCACAAGTAACGTAAATAAATATAAACGCTGCTCAACGCAATACTAACCAGCATCAAAGGAAACGCCAGCACCAGGAAGATCATGAAACGAATTGGCGAACCGGCGCGCTCGGCAAATCCGGCAACGATCAAGTTGGCGCTGGCGCCGATCAACGAACCGTTACCTCCCAGGCATGCGCCCAAGGCCAGCGACCACCACAAGGGCATGAGGTGCGCCGCGCCGCCGAACGTGGGCGCCATCGACTTTATCAGCGGAATCATGGTCGCTACGAAAGGGATATTGTCCACCATCGCCGAAAATATCGCCGACATCCACAAAACCACCAGCGCCGTCACCGTCAGATCGCCGCCGGTTAATTTCAACATCGCCGCCGCCGATCGATCGATCAGCCCGGTCGCCTCGACGCCGTGCACGATAATGAACAAGCCAACGAAAAAAAATAGCGTAATCCACTCCACCTCGCCAAACGCCGTATGAACGCTATGCGTCTGTGTCTCCGCATCGCGCCCGACGTTCTCCAGCATCAGCAGTAACGCCGCGCCAAACATGGCGATGGTCGCCGGCCCGAGATGAAAATGATGACCGACGGTAAAACCCACCATCACTAGCCCTAACACCAGCAGCGAACGTTTAAGCAAGGGCGCGTCGGTAATCGCCTCGCCTTCGTCGAACGCCATCAGACGCGCCCGGTCGGCGTCGGCGGCGCGCAGCTTCCGCCCCCAAATGAGGTAAATGATGGCGAATGTAACGGCAAAAGCCACTAGCGCCAGCGGCGCGAGATTCACGAGAAACGCGTTAAAGCTCAACCCCGCCGCCGAACCGATCATAATATTGGGCGGATCGCCGATTAAAGTGGCGGTGCCGCCAATGTTCGCTGCGAATATCTCGCTGAATAGGTACGGGTAGGGGCTGACTTTCAGTTCTTCCGTAATCAGTAAGGTGACCGGTACGATCAGCAGCACCGTCGTTACGTTGTCCAGCAACGCGGAAAACACCGCCGTGACGATCGATAACATCAGCAGTACGCCCCACGGACTCGCTTTGACTTTTTTCGCCGACCAGATCGCGACGTATTGGAATACGCCGCTTTTGCGCATCACCGCTACGATGATCATCATCCCCGCCAGCAGTCCCAGGGTATTGAAGTCGATCCCGCGAATCGCCGACGTTTGGTTGATGACGCCCGTGAGGATCATCAGCCCCGCGCCCAGCAAGGCGATTACCGCCCGGTTGAGTTTCTCGCTCATGATCGCCGCGTAGCTGGCGATGAATAACCCCGCCGCCACCCACAGCGGATCCCAGCCGAAGAGTACCCCGTGTCCGTCTGTCATTCGGGCGCTGTGCGCTCCGTCAGCGCCGCCAGTATTTCCCAGGGGGTGATGGCGCCTTGCAGCGCGCCGTCGCCGGGATCGACGATGGGGATGTCGGTCGCGCCGTGGTAGAGGTGCAGCAGGGTCTCGAGCAGCGGGGCGTCGCCGCCGGCCGCCGGCGCTTCATGGTCGAGGGCGTCGCCGATGCGTTCGCCGCGAAAGCTGTGGAGCCGCTCCCGCAGCTGTTCCAGCGTGTCGGTGACGTAGCCGAGTTCGTCCAGCCCGTCTTCGATGATGACGGCCTTGGGCAATAGCCGTGCGAGTATTTGCCGGACGCCGTACATCCCCAGGTAGCGCCCTTCCTCATCCACCACCGGCAGGCTGTAGCTACGGTGACGATAAAGGCTGTCCAGCGCTTCGCCGATGCGCGCTTCCGGCCGCAGGCTGGGTGTCTCCCGGTTCATGATGACGCGGTTGGTCATGCCCTCCCTCTCTCTTCCATTGAAGCCGGACGGCGCCAATCCCGCCCGCGAGCCCGGGATTGTATAACGGCCTGCCGCGGCGCGCAAAATCAATGCTGTGCATGGAATATAATGGAATTTTGACCCGCCGAAAACCTACCGACATATGCGTTTTACGCCGCTGCTGCTGCTTATTCTGTTACTCGGCCTCCTAGCGGCGTTCGTCCAGATCGGCGCGCTCACCATCGCGTTCGACAAACTGGGGTTGTCGCCGGCATCCGCCTTGCTGCTGCTGTTTGCGCTGCTGTTCGGCAGTTTCTTCAACCTGCCGCTGTTCAGCCTATCCGCAGAACCGCCGTCCGAGGCGGCGCTGCCGCCCTTGTTTCGCTACGCGATCCAACCGCCGCCATTTACCGGCAAAACGACGATCGCCGCTAATGTCGGCGGCTGCCTGATTCCCCTGGCTTTTTCCTTTTATCTGCTGTGGCGCCACGCCCTCCCTTTGGGGCAAGTATTCGCCGCCATCGCGATTGTCGCCGCCGCCTACCTATTCAGCCGTCCCGTGCCGCGTTATGGCATTGTCATGCCGATTTTCGTCGCCCCGGTTACGGCGGCGATCGCCGCCATGACGCTCAACCCTCACCAAAGCGCGCCGCTGGCGTATATCGGCGGCGCCTTGGGCGTGTTGATCGGCGCCGATCTGCTGCATCTCGGATCGATCTGGCGCATGGGAACGCCGCTCGCCTCCATCGGCGGCGCCGGCGCCTTCGACGGAATTTTCATTACCGGCGTCGTCGCCGTGCTGCTAGCCTGATAGCGCGGGCCGCTCTCAATCGGTATTGAAAAACGCCACCGCTTCGCTCAGTTCCCGGCTGCGCGTCATTGGCGGCAAACTTTGCCAAATACGCCGCCCATAGGATTTAGTCAGCAAACGCGGGTCGCAGATCATCAACACGCCGCGGTCGGTTTCGTCGCGAATCAGCCGTCCAGCCCCCTGCTTCAGGCTGATGACCGCCTCCGGCAATTGGTATTCCATGAAGGCGTTGCGCCCGGCGCGATTGATTCGCTCGATACGCGCCGCCAGCACCGGATCGTCGGGAGGCGAAAACGGCAGCCGGTCGATCACCACCAGCGACAAGGCGTCCCCTCGCACGTCCACGCCTTCCCAAAATGACTGGCTGCCGATAAGAACGGCGTGCGCCAACCGCCGGAAGCGCGTTAGCAATTCGCTACGCGATCCCTCCCCTTGCATCAGCAAGGGAAAATCCCAGCCCGCTTGCGCAAACGCCGCCTGAATCAGCCCATGGGCGACTTTCATCGCCGCCAGGCTGGTGAACAGCAAAAACGCCCGCCCCCGGCTCGCTTGCAGCACCGGCAACGCCGCCGCGACCACCGCCTCGGTATAACCGGGGCGATTCGGTTCGGACAACCCCTGCGGCACGTAGAGCAGCGCTTGCCGGGGATAATCGAAGGGACTGTCCCATCGCCGGGTCACGGCGTCCGTAATGCCCATTTCGCCGCAGTAATGGCTGAAGTCGTCGTTCACCGCCAAGGTTGCGGAAGTAAAAATCCACGCGCGGCAATTTCCGTCGATTTGTTTGCGAAAAATATCGCCCACCGACAGCGGCGTCGCATTCAATTGGACACTGGCCGCCCCGACCTCCAGCCAGCGCACGAAATCGTCCGCGCCGTCTCCGCCTTGCTAGCGCTGCGTCCGTTGCGCTAACGCCTGCCCGCGCCGCCAGCAGTTTTCCAGCCCGGGCGCGCGCTCGGCCTGGGATTCCAAGGCGGCGTTCAAAGTATCGAGCGTATCCGCCAACGCAGTCAACGCCGCCGTCACGCCGTTACGCTGCAACGCCGCCGCCCGAGGCAGCTTGGCGGGAACGCTCCCCGCCGCCAAGCGCAGGTCGCGCACCGCTTTCTCCAAACCGGCGGCGGCGTCTTGCAGTGGTGCGAAATCTCCCGCCGAGACTAGACCTTCCGCCCGGCTATCGCGGCAAAGCTCCACCAATTGGCCGCTGGTCACCGTCTCGCCGAAAAATAGGCTGGCGGTATCCGGCAATTGATGCGCTTCGTCGAAAATGACGCTATTGCAAGCGGGCAACAACTCCGCCACGCCCTCGTCGCGTAACCAGACATCGGCAAAAAACAAGTGATGATTGACCACCACGACATCGGCGGCCAGCGCCCGCTTGCGCGCCTCCATCACAAAACATTCCTTGAGGTGCGCGCACTCCTGGCCCAAACAGTTATCCCGGGTAGAGGTCACCAGCGGCCAAACGGCGGCGTTCTCCGGCACCTCTCCCAGCGCACTCTTGTCGCCGCTGCCGCCGCTGGCGGCGTAGCGTTCGATCGACGCCAGGTAGCCTACATCCCGCCGATCGAGAAAACGCCCTTCGTCGCGCGCGCGCGCCAGATGATAGGGACAAATATAATTCGCCCGCCCTTTCAGCATCGCCACGGTCACCGGCGCCTGCAACGCTTGGCGCACCGCCGGGATATCGCGGTTAAATAATTGGTCTTGTAAGGTCTTGGTGCCGGTGGATACGATCACCTTGCCGCTAGACAGGAGGGCCGGCGCCAGGTAGGCGAAGGTTTTGCCGGTGCCGGTGCCGGCCTCGGCCACCAACAAGGAAGATGCGTCAATGGCGGCGGCCACTGCTTGCGCCATTTCCCATTGCTGCCGCCGATGACGAAAACCGGGAATGACTTGCGACAATGCGCCGCCGTCGCTGAAAATGGATTCGAGGAACTGCATGGGCGGAGAGGATAACAGGGCGACGCACGCTTGGCACGGGATCCGCCCCGCTTTTTGCGCCGCGCCGCGCCATCCCGCCGCCGTCAATCCGGGGCGAGGCGGGCTTCTCCCAGCAACGTTTTGAGCCGTAGTGCGTTATCCACGGCGTAACCGGCCTGATCGTTGTCGAAATAAACATACACTTGGCGTAACCGGCGCCAACTACCGATTTCCTCGGCCCAGCGGCGCAGTGCTTCCTCGGCGTAGCTACCGCAGTAAGGCGCGTCAGGACCGTGAAGGCGTAGATAAGCAAAATCGGCGGTCACTGGGCGCGGCGACTGAAATCCCCCCAGGTCGTAAATACAAAACGCCGCATTATGGCGGGCGAGCAGGGCGTAAACGTCGTCGCAATGCCAACTGGGATCACGAAATTCGAAAACGTGCGCGCCATCCGACGGCAAAACGGCGAGAAATTGCGCCAGCCGCTGCGTATTGCAGCGCCAGCGCGGCGGTAGCTGGAACAATAGCGGCCCGCGTTTCTCCCCCAGAGCGTCCGTCGAACGCATAAAATCCGCCGTCGC
>DOVS01000059.1 GCA_003519965.1 Betaproteobacteria bacterium | reverse complement strand
CACCGTCACCAGCCGCTCGCGGGGCGTCATAATATTCATGACCGGCTGATCCAGACGGGTTTCAAAACGCAAATCCCGGTTCGTAACGATGCCGACGACCGTTTCCCCCTCCACCACCGGCAAACCGGAAATCTTGTGACGGCTGGTGAGCGTCAGCACATCGCGCACCGACATATCGGGCCGGATCGTAATCGGGTCCTTCACCACGCCGCTTTCAAAACGCTTCACCTGCGCCACCTGCGCCGCATGCGCCTTGGCGCTCATATTCTTATGAATGACGCCGATCCCTCCCTCCTGGGCGAGAGCAATCGCCAGACGCCCTTCGGTCACGGTATCCATGGCGGCGGAAATCACTGGAATATTCAACTGGATATTCCGGGTCAATCGCGTTTTCAAGCTGACGTCGCGCGGTAGGACGGCCGAATAGGCAGGGACGAGCAGAACGTCGTCGAAAGTCAGCGCTTTTTCCAAAATACGCATAAAATTATCCGTCCTTATCGCAAAGGAGAAATTATACGATTTCAGGCTTGCCCGGTAAACCGGACCCCGCCCCTGCGCCGATTGACTAATTTCCGGCAAATCGTTATGTTAGCGCTCAGAGACGGCTAGGATGCATTGGCCGGCCGTCGCTGGCGGGTGCACCACTGTAGCGCCGCCAAATAACCATACAAACCAAGCGGTTAACCAAAGGAGGTTATATAATGAGCAAAACCTTTATTGCGATTGCGTTGTCTGGCGGACTGTTGCTGCTGGCCGGCTGCCAAGGGGGCATGGCCGTTAAACACGACAGCGCCGCGAAATCGGCCATGATGGCGGCCGGATTAACCAGCGAGGCCAGCCAAGCCCTGGCTCAGGCGGAAATGGACATTAAGGAGGCGGCAAGCAAGGAAGCGCTGTGGATACCCGCGCAAAAAGCGCTGAAGAAAGCCAAGGCGGCCGCCAAGCAGCATAACAGCGCCGCGGTCGTCAAATATTCCAAAAAGGCCAGCGAGCTGGCCAAGCTCGGTATCGCGCAAGTGAGCTATCCCTTAACCCACTAAGCGACAGAGAGGGAGCCATGCTCCCTCCCGTGAACCGCCATGCCGCGCCTATTGCCCGTTATCGTACTGCTGCTGCTTAGTCTGGCGACGGCCGCCGCCCATGCCGGCATCGTCAAATGGACCGACGCCCAAGGCAATGTCCATTACACCGACCAGCCTCCTTCCTCGGCGGTAAAAACCGAACCGGTCGCCATTCCCAACCGCCCTGCGCCGCTTGGAGCATCCGCGGACAAGAGCCTTGCGGAACAAGAGATGGAATTCCGCCAACGCCAAATTAAAAAAGAGGAAGAAGCCGCCAAGCGGCGGCGGCAACAAAAAACCGCGAAAATACGCAAACAAAACTGCGAACGATCCCGCACCAATCTCTATACACTGCAAAGCACCGGCCGGCTATTCCACACCAACGCCAAGGGCGAGCGCGTTTACTTGGACAAAGCCGCGCGCCAAACCGCCATCGAACAAGCCAAAAAAGACATCGACGCCTGGTGCAAATAATGCGCCGTTCATCGCCCAGCCATCTTGCCGCTCACATGCGAACCCTCTACTATGGCGGGATATGTGTATTCCCGCCCAATACGACAAAGCCGCCGACCCGGCTTCGATGATTCTTCCGCCGCGCGTGAGCGACGGATTATCCATGTCCATCACACGGTTATTGCCGGTCTTGCTTGCGCTGATGCTGCCGCCTGCGCCCGCAGGCGCTTTTACCCTCGGCCTGTTGACGCCGCACTCCTTTCTCGGCGAGCCGCTGCGCGCAACCATCGGCGTCAAGCTAAACCACGGCGAAGACATTGGCCAATGCCGCTTTTCCATCCCCGCCGACACCCTGCCCGGCGGTTTAACGCCTTCTCTGTACAACGCCCGCCTCACCGTCGTGCAGAAAGGAAAACAAACCCTGCTCAACGTAACCACTACGCAAGGCGTTAACGATCCGGCATTTAAAATTCCGCTGCAAGCGGACTGCGGCGATCAGGGAACGTTCACCCGTCTCTACGCGGTGCTGCTGGACCCGCCGAGCGCACGCCGCTTTCATGCACCGCTAGCACCGCCGGTACGGGAGAAAACTTCCGCCCCTCCGCCGCCAAGGATCAAACACTTGCCCGCCCAATGGAAAATTCAGCCTGGGGAAACCTTAAGCGGAATCGCTCACGCTATTTTCCCGTGGAATACCCGCAAGCAGAAAATACTACTTGGGAAAATCGTTGCCGCTAATCCGAGTAAAATCGATCCCGCCCAGCCCGGCAAAATCCTGAGCGGCGAGAGATTGCACATCCCCGCACTCACGGCGGCCGATCTAACATCGCCGCCCGCCCGGCCTCGCCCGGCCCCGGCCGTCCATCGGGCGGCGCAAACGCCCGCGTCGGCATCGCCGCCGGCGCCCGCCAACAGCGTCGATCATCTGGAACTCACGAGCACGGCGCCGCCGGCGGCCGGCAAAGCCGCGCCGGAACAATCGTTAAAAACCGTGGCCACTGCATTGGCGCAAAGCGCCGACGACCAAACTGCATCGATTCTTGCGCTCACCAGCCAAGTCAAACAACTCGAGACCCAAGTTAGCGTCTTACAACGTCATATCGCCAAACTCAACACTAAACTGGCGCGATTCGACACCGCCGCGCCGCCGCCCCAGCCCGCCCGCGACCTCATGACGCTGATTGTGGTTGCCTTGCTGGCGCTCGCCGCCGGCGCATTATCGAGTTTCGCCGCGCTGCGCTACGGCGGCCGTTTCCGCCGGAACCAAACTGCGCCGGAAGAGGCGGCGTCCGCACCTTCCTCGCCCAGCCCCGCCATCCAGCCCTCGATGCACGGCGACGCGATGGAAAAAGAGGGGGAAGGCGGAGGAGCCATGTTCCCGTCCTTCGCCAGCAAGGACGCTATTTCGGTCTCCTATGCCGGTTCCTTGCTGGACGAAGCCCGGCTCTATCTTACCAGCGGCCTGCCGCAAAAAGCCGCCGGTCACTTGGAGCAGCATCTGGAAGACAATCCCGGCGACCCCAAACCTTGGCTTATGCTGCTCGAACTTTATGCCGGACAATCGAACGCCGCCGGCTTCACGGCGCTGGCGAACCGCTTCCATCATCGGTTCGGGGACACCGCGGATTGGGAAACCATTCAGGTCATGCGCCGCCGCCTGGAGGCAGCGCGCGCTAACGATCGATCGGTGGATAGCGACCAACCGGCGCTGGATTTCCAGGAATCGGCGCCACAGCAGTCCGCCGCTTCACCCACGGAAATCACGGCAGCCGCCGCCCCAGTGGAAACGCCCGACGGGCAAACGGCCGCACATTCGCCGGCATCCTCGGAAGAAAACTTACATACGAATCAACAGGCGGTCGCGACGCAAGCAGGCGGAGACGCTCCCCGAATGTCGCCGGAAGAAATCACGAACGAAGCCGCGGAATTGCCGGAAATCCCGGCGGCGGAAGCCCACACCGAGGAAAACCCGCCGACGCCGGCGGCAGAACCGGAAACGCACCTCCTGGACATCCCATTGGAATTCGCGCTGCCGGAACAACCCGCGGAAGCCGAGCCGGCGCCGGCCCATGCCGAAGAAGAGGCGCCTCTCTCGCTGCCGGACATTTTAGAATTGGAGGAACCTCAGGCGGCGCAAAAATCGGAAAAAGACAAGCCCGCTTAACCGCCGCCTTCTCCCACGCCTTTTTTCATCCGCTTGCCTTCTTCGGC
The DNA here is from genome assembly GCA_003519965.1 of Betaproteobacteria bacterium. GTDB lineage: Bacteria > Pseudomonadota > Gammaproteobacteria > Burkholderiales > UBA9220 > UBA9220. Next base: position 2,021 of record DOVS01000059.1, on the reverse strand, counting down.
GCGCTGTTTACGCACCTCCTTGGGATCAGCAATTAGGGGACGATAAATTTCGACCCGGTCGCGGTCGCGCAGTACGGTATCCAACTTGGATAATTTGCTGAAAATACCTACCTTATGGCGGCCTAGGTCGATCTCTGGGAACTGCGCTAATATCCCGGATAAATCGATTGCCTGCGCCAGCGTCGTTCCGCTGGGCGCCGTTAACTGGAGCACAGTCTGCTGCTCTGGCAGGGCATACGTCACTTCAATGTTGATATTCTGATTCATGTAGCACCGTAAACTTTTTCCGCGCGTTGGACGAACGCCTCGACGAAATTATTCGCGATATGGTGAAACACCGGCCCGACCACTTTCTCCAGCAGTATGCTGGAAAACTCGTAATGAAGAACAAATTCCACTTTACACGCATCCGCAGCCAACTCGACAAAGCGCCAACTGCCCTCCAGATGGCGAAACGGCCCTTCGTCCAATTTCATTTCAATTAAGTGGGGCGACTGCTTCAAGTTGCGGGTGGTGAAGCTCTGCTTAATATGCAGATAATCGATACGGATAGTGGCATGCGTTAATTGCGCGTCGCGCGCTCTTACCTCGGTTCCGCCACACCACGGCAAAAACTCCGGGTAGCGCTCCACCGCATCCACTAAGTCGAACATTTGCCGCGCCGACCGGTCGATCAGCACCGATTTGACTACTTGCGCCATCAGTACTTTCCAAAAGCTGATAAAATACAACATTTAGCCGCAAAACTCACCTCCCACATGGCCATCGCAGAAAATAAAAAAGCATTTTTCGACTATTTTATCGAGGAACGATTTGAAACCGGGCTGATGCTGGAAGGCTGGGAAGTCAAATCGATTCGCGCCGGGCGGGTGCAGCTCAAGGAAGCCTATGTCGTCGTCAAACGGGGCGAAGTCTTTCTCATTGGCTGCCATATCAGCCCATTACCCACCGCCTCGACCCACATTCAGCCCGACCCGGTGCGCACCCGCAAGCTGCTGCTTCACAGCGAGCAAATCGCCAAGTTGATCGGTAAAGTGGAGCGGGCGGGATTTACCTTGGTCCCGCTCAACATGCACTATGCGCATGGCCGGATCAAACTGGAAATCGGTTTGGCCAAGGGCAAAAAACAGCACGATAAGCGGCATGCCGAGAAAGATCGGGAATGGCAGCGGGAAAAACAGCGCGTCATGCGCCATGCCAAATAAACATCGCCCCCGCTGGCCGGAACGCGTTACCCGGCTAGCGGGGCGAGCCTCGACGCCTAACTGCCGCCCCGCGAACGCCGCCAAGCCTCCCCTCGGAATATGGGTGCGTTGTTTTTTGTATCTCTGCGCCATATTTCCCTTCGCCGCTGACGAGCCGATAGGCGTCCTCGATGGCCCTCGCCGCTGACTTCGCAAACGGCTGGCTACCCATCGGCGCGCAGCGAAGCCGCTTCATCGGGAGCGTCGTTGTGCGCCCCTTGCTTGCAAGCCATGACATCATGGCGCTATCGCGTCCAACCCCTGGCAAATACCGCGCATCGAAACCCGGATTTCCCGCCGCAATCGCAATGAAACCGGCTTGGCTTTCCGTCAATTGTCATCGAATGGCGGCAAGGCGCCGAAAGAACAAGCGGTTGCGCTCCTTGAGGTACACCTAGCGAGGCGCGGCTAAACGCTACCCCGCCGACGGACCACGGCGGCAGTAGGCTTGAGAGATCGAATCGAACCGGCGCCCGCTATTTTCATGAAACCCCGTCATCCGCGCCATGGAGCGAATAGGGGGGTATTTTCCCCGACATCCATGCACCTTCTCCCCACCGCCCACGCGGTTTTCCCTATCGGCGCAACCGGACGGGCGTGAAACGCCCGCTGAACTTTGCCACACTCTAGCGGTCTTTGGAAAAGGTTTATCTCGTCTCCGGGATTTGCGGAGCACTGCCCTCCCCCGCGACATCTTCTCAACCCTGCCGCACAAGGAACCTTTAATGAACAGAATGCGTTGGACCCAAACCACCCTCGCCGCCTTCGGCCTAAGCT
>DOVS01000043.1 GCA_003519965.1 Betaproteobacteria bacterium | reverse complement strand
AAGGGCAATTGCTATTGGCAGCGCATTGGAAGGGCAAATCGGGATTACGACATCGATCATCGAAGAGGCGTAGGAACCATGGAGATTTATTGTTCTAGCTCCCGTATCAACAATCCTATACTTCCTAATGGGAAAAAGAACCAGGATCCCCCGCCGAATGCGGAAAAAATTGCGCCCGATATTACCAGGGGGCAGAGTAGCCATATAGACCGAAACGATTGCGATAATGATTCTTACATCTGGGTGCATGCGAAAGATGGTTGGATTACGGGTGATTGGTCATAGAGCGCAACTCTATCCAGAAAAGGGACCGCCCTCTTTTTTGTTATATTCATGGCCTACAAATGGGTGGCGTTGATGTGTTGCACTCCAGACCATCCCGCTCATCCTCACCGTTAGTGGAAAACGGGGGTGGCTCGACCGGTTTATCATCGACAGCGGACACTCCCGTCTCACCTGCCGCCGACTAGCTTCACGCTTGACTGGCGAGGCTGGCTTTTCCCATATCTTTCTTGAGGGCGTGCATGTCGAGATAAGCGTTGGCCAGGAGTTTCTTGCGCCGCGCTAGGCTACGCCGTCCCTCGGCAGCGAATACCCGCATACCGTCAACATCCCTTTCCAGAAAACCAACGATCTGTTTTTCACCAGATCGGTTTCTCTTCCGTCATTCTGCATGAAACAGACCGACCCCATAAATTTTAATGAGGTATGGCGGGCGTGGCGCAGGGTGCATGCCGAATTTTTCTTCTTCCGCCATATCAAAAAGCTATTTTTGATTACCGCTGTTTTTCCGAGGAGGCACAGAGACGCTATGTTTAAAATTTCACTGAATAACTTGCGTCCGAGCGATGAGAACGACCTGCATATTATGCTGACAGGCGACGCGTACAAAGGAAGTTTGACGTTGGGACAATCCATGACATTGACCGCGTTGAAAGAACAATTTCCCGATATGTGCTTTTCTATCGACCATATTACAAGCGGTAGATTGTATATTGGCTATGGGAAATTGCCAGCAGCCCCTGTTCCCGACGGCGTTCAATATTATGGCTGGATAGAGCTGACCCGCAAACAGACGGATGAGTGTGTCTGGATTAATCTATCGAATGTCGATATTGTCGGCTTGCCTCTGGCGCTCTGTGGCGTTACACCCAGTAAGGAATGCTGGTCGCTGGGTTATCGCCGGCCGATTACCGCGATTATCGACGAGTTGAAAAAACGTGCATTAATCGGGAAAGACCCGGCGGGCGCGGTAATCAGCTGTAAAACGGGAAAAGAAAACTATTCCCCCAGCAAAATTGCCGGTCCGAATATCGTTGCCGATAGCTACTCCAGTTATAGCGCTTATATCGCGGCGCTCCGGAAAGCTAGCGCCCGCCTGACGATCACCACCGACACTCCTTCCGGCGGCGCGGCCAAAATATTTACCGGAGGCTTCGTCGCCCCGCCTCCGCAAACGGATCTGACGAATGAATCCCCCACCAATACAGCCATTAGTCTCACAAGCGCGGAAGGCGATACCTTCGTGGTTCCGATTGGTCAGCTAACTTCTGCAATCGTTTACCGTTGCGATGGCGGTACGCTGATGTATAACGGTCATTCCGTTCCACAGAATCAAACGCGTATTCCGCTGACTGCGGAAGAAGTGTATGCGAATTCCACATTCAGAAATATTATGGTTGGCGTTAACGAGGGCTATTTTGTCGCTACCGGCGATAACTACAGCGCTAATTTCCCTTATCTTACGCCGTTCCAAGGCGGCAATGGCAGCACCTATGCTGAAATTATCCACGCTAATTCCAACTCCTACGGTTTTCCTTATGCCGATTCCAATTTGAAGGTGCTGATTTCGGCTTCGCCGACCAGCACAATCATCTTAACTATAGCGACGGATGACATGCCGGCGGGTTATAGTTCCGCATCGCCGGGCAACGGTAATCAGCCGCTATCGGGCGCATACCAATTCGGCGTCGGGGCGGGTAGCGGCGCGCTCGGGACCATTACGATCGGCAATTGCACTTATTTACCCAATGCACAGGGCGCTTATGGCGGTTTTCTGCCGACATTGAGTGAATGGACGCAAATGCATTTCTCGGGTCCGAACGAGCACATTTGGTTCAAGACGGCCGGCGGCGGTTTTCTTGCGGGTACCGATTGTTTTAATTGTGACGGATCGCCATTTACCGGCCAGATTGCTTTCGATGCAGGTAAATACGCCGCTTGGCCGGCGCATATTTCATGGAATCCGGCAAAGTCATCGCCGTCCAAACCCACCGATTAGCGGCGCCGGAGAAAGACCGTCATTCGACTCCGGAGAGAATGCAGAGCGGCCCATCCGGCAAGCATCCCATAGCGTTCTGCTGGATGCGAAAGCTTACGCGCCGCCTTCCAGCGGCGTATCCGCGCGGTTTCCCCAGTCGGACCACGAACCGTGATAGCCCTTGACGTCGGGATACCCCAATGCTTTTAACACAATATACGTGTAAGCGGAGCGATGATGGGTTTGGCAATATACAATAATTTCCTTATCTGGCGTCACGCCGAGCGCGTGGAACGCTTGCTCGATTTCGGCCTTGGGTTTAAGCCGTAGGTTGCGGCTGGGATCCATGACAAATGTCCAGTCCAGATTGACCGCGCCGGGGATATGGCCCTTGCGTTGAGAGAATTGGGTCAAGCCGTTGTACTCGTTCGAGCTGCGCACGTCGAATAAACAGCAATGCGGATTGCCGAGATGGCTCAGAATATGCGCGGCGTCGGCGATGCCGCGGCGTGTGGCGGAAACCTGGACGGCGGCCGGCGTAGGGG
>DOVS01000263.1 GCA_003519965.1 Betaproteobacteria bacterium | reverse complement strand
CCCGCCTTGACGCTCATCCCGGCGCCTCCCGCGCGCACGCGCCGTCGGCCCTCTCGGCGTTGTTATTCCCCATGGGATTGCTTGACGCAAAACTCTAGAACGCCCAAATTACCCAAATAGCCGCCGACCGTATTTAAATCGGTAAATTCGACAACCAGTTGGCGCTCGGTTTTAAGCGACTTACCGTCCGCCAGCACCATATAGCCTCTGTCTTGGCACCGCGTTACTTGGACGCACTTGACGGCGTGTTGGCTTAACAGTGTTTTGAATTCCTGTTCGGTCATGCCTTGTTACCCCCTGTGACGAAATCCCGCGCATTGTTCTTCCCCGGCCCATTGTAGCCTGCCGTAAAACGGCCGCCTAGCTCGTCCCGCCGCCCCGCCGGGAATAAGCGCCTAGGAAAGCGCCGGATAAATAGCTTACACTGAAGTCTTAATGACCGTAAATCCGTATGGAACCCGCCATGAATCTATCCCCGCCAATCGCCGACCTGCTCGACCACGGCGTCCGCCAGCATCAAGCCGGCCATCTCGCCGCCGCGGAAGACTGCTACCGGCAAATACTCGCCCGCCAGCCGCAGCATATCGACGCCCTTCATCTACTCGGGCTGGTCGCGCATCAAGCCGGCCAGCCCGCCGCCGCGGTGGACCTGATGAGCCAAGCCATCGCTCTAGCGCCGGCCACCGCCATTTTCCACAACAACATCGGCGAAGCCTATCGCGCCCTGGGCAGGCTGGATAGCGCCTTGCACCATTATCTCGAAGCGCAGCGGCTCCAGCCGGACTATCCCGAAGCCGCCAACAACCAGGGACTGGCGCTAATCGACCAAGGCAGTCAAGAGGCGGCGATTGCGCTTTACCAACAACTGCTGCAAGCCCACCCGGACTATCCACCGGCGCTCCTCAATCTAGGGCTGGCGTTCCAGAAACATGGCGACTTCGACAATGCGGCGCATTATTACCGCGCCGTCCTGGCGCAAGCGCCCGATACGGCGCTAGCCCAGGCCAACCTGGCGGCCTTGCTGCTCGAACAAGGCGAGCTGGACGCCGCCCACGCCGAGGCTATTAAATTACTGCCCGCCGTCAATCAGGCGACGGAGCTGTTCATCACACCGTTCCAGGTCTTCCGGGCCACTTGCGATTTTGACTCCGCCGCGGCGCTGGGCGACATTTGGCAGCGCTGCGACCATCTCAGTCCGGGACAGTTGCCGATTGTGATTCTCAACCTGCTGCCCTATGCCCGCGACCCGGCCAGCAATCAACGGCTCGCCGACCTGTGCCGTAAATGGGGGCAATGGACGGAAGCCGCCGCCGATAGCGTCCCCTTGGCGGTCAACGACGTCGACGGCAAAATCCGCCTCGGTTTTCTCTCCTCCGATCTGCGCCGGCATTCGGTCGCTAAATTCTTGCTGCCGTTTCTCCGCCATTGCGACCGGACGCGTTTCGAAATTTATTGCTATTCGACCACCCCCGAACTCGCCGACCCGGTACAGGAAGAAATCCAGCGCCTTAGTCATACATTCGCCACGCTGGCGAATCATAGCGACCGGCAAATTGCCGAAAGTATCGCCCGCGACCGCATCGCGCTATTGTTCGACCTCAACGGCCACACCCAGCACGGCCGCTGCGCAATTTTTGCTTACCGCCCCGCGCCCATCCAAATTAGCTGGATGGGATTCTTGTTCACGACCGGCTTAAGCACCATCGACTACGTGTTGCTCGACGCCCATCTCCAGCCGGACAACCCGGATTGGTGGAACGAGACGCCCCTGACGCTGCCCAACGCCTTTATCTGTTTCGGCGCGCTGGACGACCAGGCCATCCTGCCGGGCATCCCCGCCGACCGTGACGGGAACATCACTTTTGGCGCGATGAACAACCCGTACAAGTACACCGCCGAGACCATCCGCACCTGGGCCGACATCCTGCGCCGCGTCCCCGGCGCCCGTTTCTTGTTCGTCCGCCGGCAATGCGCATCCGCCGTCTTCCGACACAATGTGCTGCGGGAATTCGCCAAGCACGGCGTCGGCGGCGAACGAATCGCCTTTGCCGACTACGCCGCTGCGGGGCGCAGCCACCTCGACTACTACAACGAGATCGACATCAGCTTGGACACGTTTCCCCTGGCGGGCGGCGTCACTACCGCCGATTCGCTGTGGATGGGCTGCCCGGTAGTCAGCCTAGCGGGGGAAAACCTCCATCAACGCATGGGGTTAAGCTTCCTCAGCCAAGTGGCGCTCAGCGATTTATGCGCCGCCGACCCCGACGGCTACGCCGCCGCCGCGGTCGCGCTCGCCGCCGACCGCGACCGGCTGCGGCGGCTCCGCCACGAACTGCGCCCGGCGCTACGCGCGTCCAGCCTGTGCCGAGAAGCGGATTTCGCCCACGATCTAGGCGCGCTGCTCGAACAAACGGTGCGCGCCCAACGCGCCGCCGCGCACACTCCCTAGACCGTGCGGCGCGCCGGCCGGAAAATTTTACGGGCGCGTTGTTTATTAACGCTTTATAATATTCCCGCCCCTGCGAATAATTTTCAATCGTTAAAAACTAGCGAAACGGCCGTGTCCGCGCCGTCTAGCGGCGCGCCGGAATCCTAGGGCCGTTTAACCTTGTTTGAGAGAGATGAGATATGCTGAAAAGAATTAAAAGCATCCGCACGAAGCTGCTGATTTCAACCGGCTTTGCCACTACGTTGGTATTAGTTGCGCTGGCGCTGACGCTGTTTAATTTACACTATACCAATAGTCAGTATTCCGACTTTCTCCGACACGATAACGCCGAATTGCAGGCCTTCCAGCAAATGCACGTCGAGGGGCTGCTCGGCGGGCAAGCCTTACGCAATTTAATCCTCGTTCCCGGCGACTCGTTGCCGCCCAAAACCATCAAGGCGACCGAAGTCCGTTTTAACCAAGCCTACCGGCGCGTGCTGGCGCTAACGGCGAACGAGCCGGCTAAAAACCGGCTGCTCGTGGCGATTAAGCCGCTATGGAATAAAACCCAAGCCACCCGGCAACAAGTCATCGAGCGGCTGGCGACCGACCCGGTGCAAGCGACCAACCTAGTCACCCACACCGAATTACCCGCGTGGCGCAGCGTGCGCAAAAAACTATTGCTGCTGCTGGAAGAGCAGCGTCAATCGACCGCGCGCCATCAAGCCGCAATCGAGCACCGCGTGCGCGAGACCTTCGTCACCTCCGTCGCGCTCGCCGTGGCGGCCATTCTGCTGGGCGCCGGGTTTGTGCTGGGCATTATTCAAGCCATCAAGCTATCGCTGAACCACCTGACGCGCTCCATGGGCGCTCTAGCCTCCGGCGCCGGCGATCTTACCCAACGGCTGCCGGTAACCAGCCGGGATGAAATCGGGCAAACCTCCAGCGCCTTCAACCAATTTATGGAACGGATGCAAGGCATCGTCGGCGAAGTGAAATCCAATGCCGGCACGTTGACCGATGCGGCGGTCGCCCTTTCTTCGACAATGAATCAAGTCGCCACCGGATCGCAGCAGCAAAGCGAATCCGCGTCGGCCACCGCGGCGGCGGTGGAAGAAATGACGGTCAGCGTCGCCTCGGTCGCGGATTCCTCCGAGGAAGTCCGGCAACTCTCCAACGACAGCATGACTCACACCCAGCGCGGCAATGAAAGCCTAGCGGAGCTAGTAACCGAAATGGGGCAGATGAAATCCACGGTGGAAGGCATCGCCTCGTCGGTCAACGAATTTGTCCGCCATACCCAAACCATCACCAACATGACCCAGCAAGTCAAGGACATCGCCGAGCAAACCAATCTGCTGGCGCTGAACGCCGCCATCGAAGCCGCCCGCGCCGGCGAGCAAGGCCGTGGTTTCGCGGTGGTGGCGGACGAAGTTCGCAAGCTGGCGGAGAAATCCAGCCAGTCGGCCAACGAAATCGACGCCGTGACGCAAACCTTGGGGCAACAATCCACCGTCGTGGAAAGCTCGATTCAACAGGGATTGCAACTGTTGCAATCGAGCAATGCGGTGATGGAAAACGTCTCCCTCGTCCTGACCGAGGCCAACGAAGCGGTCAACCGCGCCAATCAGGGCGTGGACGACATCACCGCCTCGGTCAACGAACAAAAGTCCGCCAGTAACGACATCGCCAGAAATATCGAGACCATCGCCCAAATGGCGGAGGAAAACAGCGCCTCCATCGGCGGCGCGTTCGATAGCGCCCATCAACTGAAAGAATTGGCGGCGAATTTACAAAATCTAGTGGCGCGCTTTCAAGTATAAGGCGCGCGTAAACGCCGCGCCGTTACCGGCCCGCGCGCAGCGCAGCGGCCCGCTTCGCCCTGGCCCGCCACCGCTTCAGCGTGGCGGCGCCGTATCCCATGGCCGCACTGAAGCGCCTCCCGGCGCTTGACCCGCGGCGCGTCCGTGCGTTTCTAAACACAAAATAACCGCCGGTCTTCAACCGGTTGACCCTGGCGGCATACCGGCGGCGAGAACTTAGCGGCGCATTGCCGGCGCTTCGCTACGCACGCGCCGCACCGCGGCCGACCACAAAAAACGCGGCGGACGCATCCACCGCGTTTCATGGGATGAAGCGCGTAATTAACCGGACAAGCCGAGCTCTTTCTGCCAATAGCGCTCGATCAAACGCACCGTGCGCGGCGGCAGCGGCACATAATCCAACCGGCTAGCGAACGATTGGCCGTGATTCAAGAACCATTTGCTGAATTTAAGCACCTCTTGATTCTTCGCCCGCGGCGTATCCTTACGCATCAAGAAATACGTCGCTGCGGTAATCGGCCAGCTTTTCGCGCCCGGCTGATCGGTCAGAATCAAGTAAAAATCATCGGTCTTGGAAAAGTCCGCATTAGCGGCGGCAGCCTGGAAAGTTTTCAGCGAAGGAGAAACCACGGCGCCCGACTGATTCTTCATGCGGGTGTAGACCATATGGGTTTTCATGGTGTAAGCGTATTCCACGTAACCGATCGCCCCCCTAATTTGCTGAACGTAGGAAG
>DOVS01000204.1:8643-10226 GCA_003519965.1 Betaproteobacteria bacterium | reverse complement strand
AACAACTGGGAAATACTCGCCGAGCCGATCCAAACGGTCATGCGCCGCTACGCGATCGCCAATCCTTACGAGCAGCTCAAGGAACTGACGCGCGGCAAGGAAGGCGTCAACCGGGAAACTCTGCATGTCTTCATCAACCATCTCGCCATTCCCGATAAAGAAAAGCAACGCCTGCTGCAACTCTCGCCCCATAACTATCTCGGCAAGGCGGCGGAGCTGGCGCGGCGGATTTAACCCTAGCGCCGCCCGCCCAAGACAACACCAGTCGATGCGGCGGCGGACGAATGAATTAGAATCACAAGATGTTGAGGTGCAGTCGTCATGTCCCCCTATGCCATTAACGTAACGGAAGCGGATTTCGAGGAAAAAATTATCGCGGCGTCGGCGCACACGCCGGTCGTCATCGACTTCTGGGCGGAATGGTGCGGCCCTTGCCGCGTCCTGAAGCCGTTGCTGGAACGCCTGGCGGAGGAATACCAAGGCAAATTCATCCTGGCTAAGGTCGATTCCGACGAGAACATGCGCCTTTCCGGGCGTTTCGGGGTGCGCGGCATCCCCACGGTGGTGGGCATCGTCGGCGGCGAGGAAAAAGCACGATTTTCCGGCGCGCAGCCGGAAAATCAAGTGCGCGCCTTCCTCGACCGGCTCATTCCCTCCCCCGCGGACGCACTGCGCCAGACCGCCCTCGAAGTGCACCAGCGCGGCGATACGACAATGGCGCTGAAAATCCTCGACGACGCGCTCGCACTCGCGCCGGACAACGCCGATGTCCGCATCGCCGCCGCCGAGATACTGCTGCGTTCCGGCGACGCCGGCGCGGCGCGCGCCATGCTGGACGCGCTGCCCGCCGCCCAGCGCGGCGACGAGCGCGTCGCCATGCTGTTAACGCGTATTGCATTCGCCGAAAAAGGCCAGACGCTGCCCGGCGCCGACGCGCTAGCAGCGCGCGTCCAGGCCGACGAACACGACTTGGCGGCGCGGCTACAGCTCGCCGATGCGTATATCGCGCAAGAACGGTTCGAACCCGCGCTGGCGCAATTACTGGAAGTCGTGCGGCGCGACCCTGGTTTCAACGACGGCGCCGCGCGCCAATCCATGGTGTCGGTATTTAATCTGTTGGGAGGAAGCGGCGAACTGGTCGGCCGTTACCGCCGGCTGCTGGCTAGCGCTCTTCACTAGCGCCAGCGGCGGCGCGGCGATGCCGTAGATAACCGACGACTCCCGGCAAAATCGAGACCAGAATAATCCCGAAAATCACCAGCGTCAGATTCCCTTTCACCACCGGCAGATTGCCGAAGAAATAACCGCCGCCGACAAACAACGCCACCCACGCGATACCTCCGCCGACATTGTAGGCGAGAAAACGGCGGTAGCGCATGCGCCCGATCCCGGCGACGAACGGCGCAAAAGTGCGAATAATCGGGACAAAACGAGCAAAGATAATGGTCTTGCCGCCATAGCGCTCGAAAAACCGGTGAGTGCGCTGCAAATGTTCGTGGTTGAGCAAACGCGAACGCCCGTCGTGAAACACCTTGGGGCCGAGATAATGGCCAATGCGGTAATTCACCGTATCGCCGGCAATC
>DOVS01000204.1:0-8616 GCA_003519965.1 Betaproteobacteria bacterium | reverse complement strand
GCCGGCCGCCGCCGCCGCCAGCAGCAGCGCCAGCAACGCCGGGTCTAGCCCGCCGGACGCCGCCAGCGCGCCGGAAACGAACAACAACGAATCGCCGGGAAGGAACGGCGTGACCACCAGCCCGGTTTCCAGAAAAATAATCACGAACAACAGCAGATAAACCCACGCGCCGTAATCGTGGAGAAACATCGCCAGATGCCGATCCAAGTGCAGCAGCAAATCGAACAGCGTCGCGATTAAATCCACCGGTGTTCAGCCGTTCGCCATGCCGTCAGGGCGCGGCGTCCACCGGCTTTTTCTCGGATTTCATGAAATCCTCGCGGGAAATCCCCAGCCACATCACGATGGGGCTGGCCACCAGCACCGAGGAATAGGTGCCGAACACAATACCGATCGTCAGCGCCAAGGCGAAGTAGAACAGGGTCTGGCCGCCGAGGAACAGCATGGAAAACACCATCAATTGCGTGGTGAGGTGGGTGATAATCGTGCGCGACAGCGTGCGGGTAATGGCGTTGTCGATCAACTGCGGCACCGGCGTCTTGCGCATTTTACGGAAGTTTTCCCGGATGCGGTCGAACACCACCACGGTGTCGTTCACCGAATAACCGAGAATCGCCAGCACCGCCGCCAGCACGGTCAGGGAAAACTCCCAGTGGAAAAAAGCGAAAATCCCGAGAACGATCACCACGTCATGCACCATCGCGACAATCGCGCCCACCGCGAAACGCCACTCGAAGCGCAAAGCAAGATACAACATGATGCCGATGGACACCACCAGCAGCGCCAGCGCACCGTTGGCGAACAGCTCCTTGCCCACTTGCGGACCGATAAACTCCACTCGCCGCAGCTGCACCGAGGCGTCCGCGCGGTGCAGCACCTTGAGCACCTTGTCGCTAAGTTTAGCGCTGCTTTCGTTCTTACCCGACTGCAAGCGAATCAGCACATCGCGCGACGTGCCGAAATTCTGCACCCGGACATCGTGGTAACCGCCTTGCGCCAGCACCTGGCGGATCGACGACAAATCGGCGGTCTGAGTGTAATGCAGCTCCATCACCGTGCCGCCGGTAAAATCGACGCCGAAATTGAGCCCGCGAATCCCCAAGGCGGCCACCGCCGCGATAAAAGTCAGCGCCGAAATAATCGCGGTCGCCTTAGCGTACCGCATAAAATGAAGATCGCGCTTAATTTTAAAAAATTCCATTACCCTCTCGCCTTATGGAAAAGCAGCGTTCAAATCGACAATGTCGACAACCGCCGCCGGCGTCCGTAAATCAGATTCGCGAACCCGCGGGAAACCATCACCGCGCTGAACATCGAGGTCACAATGCCGATGCACAGCGTCACCGCGAACCCGCGCACCGGCCCCGATCCCAGCCAGAACAACGCGATGCCCGCGATCAAGGTCGTGATATTGGAGTCCAGAATGGTGTCGAACGCCCGGTCGTAACCGGCGTGAATCGACGCCTGCGGCGTGCTGCCGTTGCGCAGCTCCTCGCGAATGCGCTCGTTAATCAGCACATTGGCGTCAATCGCCATCCCCACCGTGAGCGCAATACCGGCAATACCCGGCAAGGTGAGCGTCGCTTGCAACACCGACAACACACCCACCAGCAGCAGCAAATTAACCGCTAGCGCCACAGTGGACAACGCGCCGAACAAACGATAATAGAACATCATAAACAGCGCGATGGCGGCGAAGCCGATCAACGTGGAGTCGAACCCCTGCTTGATGTTCGCCGCCCCCAGGCTGGGGCCGACGGTGCGTTCCTCGACAATATTCATCGGCGCCGCCAGCGCGCCGGCGCGCAGCAGCAAGGCCACGTCGCTGGCTTCGCGGGTCGTCATGCGGCCGCTGATCTGCACCCGGCCGCCGGCGATCTCGCTGCGAATCACCGGCGCGGTCACCACCTCGGCCTTGCCCTGCTCCACCAGCAAAATCGCCATGCGCTTGCCGACATTCTCTCGCGTCACCCGCTGAAAAATCCGCGCGCCGCCGCCGTCCAAGGTAATATCCACCGCCGGTTCGCCGCTCTGCGAATCGAAACCGGGACGCGCGTTATTAATACTCTCGCCGGTCAACACCACCGCTTTTTTCACCAGCAGCGGCGATCCCTCGCGATCCACGTAAAAATCGTCGCCGTAGGGCACCTGTCCCTTGGCCGCCGCTTTCAGCGAGGCGGGATCGCTATGGGCCTCGTCCACCATGCGGATTTCCAGCGTCGCGGTGCGCCCCAGAATTTCCTTGGCCTTGGCGGTATCCTGCACCCCGGGCAACTCCACGACCACCCGGTCGCCGCCCTGCTGCTGAATGACCGGCTCCGCCACCCCCAGCTCGTTCACCCGGTTACGCAAGGTGGTGATGTTCTGCTGCACCGCGTAATCCTGCATCCGCTTCAAGGCGGTGGACTTGAGCGTCCCCGCCAGCAAGAACGCGCCGCCTTCGTCTCGTTCCTTAAACTGCAAGTCGGGCGTATCGGTGGCGAGCCGCGCCTCGGCCTGCGCGCGGGCGGCGGCGGTGCGGAAGCGCACCTCGATCACATTGCCTTGGCGGTGCGCGCCGCTATAGCGGATATCCTTCTCCCGCAGCGCGGTGCGGATTTCCCCCACCATGCGGCCCAAGGATTTATCGACCGCGGCCTTCATATCCACCTGCAACAGGAAATGCACCCCGCCGCGCAAATCCAGCCCCAAATACATGGGCAGCGCGCCGATGTCGCTCAGCCAGTTGGGCGAGCGGGGCAAGAGATTCAGCGCCACGCTGTAGGCGCCGCCCAATTGACTCTGCAACCAATCCTTGGCTTTCAATTGCGTGTCGGTATTGGCGAAACGCACCTTAACCCCGTCGGCGTCGAGCAACGTCCCCTGATAGGCGAGATGCTTCTGCGCCAGCAGCGTCTCCACTCGTTGCAGCAGGGCGGGATTGGGCTTCTCCGCCCCTTTCACCGCCGCGATCTGCACCGCCGGCGACTCGCCGTAGAAATTGGGCAGCGCATAAATCACCGAAAACAGCAGCGCCGCCGCAATAACGATATATTTCCACAAGGGATAGCGATTCATGACATCCTCATCAGAGCAATGCGTATTCGGAACGCGCGGCGGGCCGACCGGACGCTGCGCGCCGGGGCCGCGCCGACCGGTGGATTACAATCCCTTGATCGTTCCCTTGGGCAGGAGCGTTTGGATCGTTGGTTTCTGGATATGCACCACGGTGTTTTCGGCGATTTCCAGGCTGACGAAATTCTCGCCCACCTTCACCACCTTGCCCGCCAGTCCGCCGTTAGTCACCACCTCGTCGCCCTTTTGCATCGCTTCCAGCATATTGCGCTGCTCCTTGGCGCGGCGCATCTGAGGACGCAACAACATAAAATAAAACAACACGAAAATTACAATCAACGGCAAAAACCCCATGATGCTGGATTCCGCCGACGCGGCGCTCGCCGCGTAAGCCGTATTAATAAACACGCGCTGCTCCGTTCAGAAAAAGACCGGCGGCCATTTTAACACGATGACGCCGCCCGCGCTTGCCGGAATTCGGCGACGAAATCGGTGAAGCGTCCCGCCGCCACGGCATGGCGAATTTCCGTCATCAGCGTATGGTAATAATGCAGATTGTGCATAGTATTCAAGCGCGCGCCGAGAATTTCCCCCACACGGTGCAAATGGTGTAAGTAAGCGCGCGTGAAATAGCGGCACGCATAACAGCCGCACCCCGCGTCCAGCGGGCGCAAATCGTCGCGGTAGCGGGCGTTCTTGATTCTCACCACGCCCTGGCGGGTAAACAGCCAGCCGTTGCGGGCGTTGCGCGTCGGCATCACGCAATCGAACAGATCGACCCCTTGCGCCACCGCCGCCACAATATCCTCCGGCGTGCCCACCCCCATCAGATAGCGCGGCTTATCCGCCGGCAGTTGCGGCGCGGTATGAGACAAAATCCGCTGCATATCGTCCTTGGGCTCGCCCACGCTCAAGCCGCCGATCGCGTAGCCGTCGAAATCGAGCGCCGCCAACTCCCGCAGCGACGCATCGCGCAAGTTTTCGAACATGCCTCCCTGCACAATGCCGAACAACGCATTGGGATTACCCGCGTGCGCCTTCTTGGAGCGCTCCGCCCAGCGCAGGCTCAAGCGCATGGAGGCGGCGGCTTGGCGTTCGTCCGCCGGGAACGGCGTGCATTCGTCGAAAATCATCGCCACATCGGCGTTCAGCACCCGCTGAATCCGCATCGACTCTTCCGGGGTGAGAAAACAGCGGTCGCCGTTCACCGGCGACCGGAACTTGACCCCCTCCTCGCTAATTTTGCGCAGCGCCCCCAGGCTAAACACCTGAAAACCGCCGGAATCGGTCAGAATCGGCCCGTCCCAGCCCATGAAGCGGTGCAGCCCGCCGTGAGCGGCGATCACCTCCAGCCCCGGCCGCAGCCACAAATGAAAAGTATTGCCGAGGACGATCCGCGCGCCGCCTTCCCGCAGCTCGGCGGGCGACATCGCCTTAACCGTTCCGTACGTTCCCACCGGCATGAACGCGGGGGTTTCCACGGCGCCGTGGGCGAGAGAAAGCCCGCCGCGGCGGGCGAGATGGTCGGTGGCGTGCAGGGTGAATTTCATACGGTGGGGTTATTTGGTGCGTTCCAGCAATTGCCGGACACGTTGTAAGTTGTCCTCGACCATTTTGACATAAAAATGGGCCGCCGCCGCGCGAAATGCGTCCAGCGCATTTTCATAGGCGGCCGCCGCTTCCGTCAGCAAGGCGCGGTCACCCGCCCACGCACCCAAGGCGCACAGGACGGCGCCCAGATCGTTCTGTGCCTTCGCCCAATCCAGCGGCGTCCGCTCCCGCGTCCATTCCGTCAACGCCGCCCGGCACGCGGCGACCGATTTCTTCAGCAGCGCGTCGTCGTCGCGCCACAAGCCTAAAGCACGCAGAACACGGCCCAGATCGTTCTGTGCCTTCGCCCAACCCAGCGGCGTCCGCTCCCGCGTGAATTCCGTCAACGCCTCCCGGCATGCGGCCGCCGCTTCCGTCAGCAGCGCCTCATCGCCGCGCCGCAAGCCTAAAGCATACAGAACACGGCCCAGATTGTTCTGTGCCTTCGCCCAATCCAGCGGCGTCCGCTCCCGCGTGCGTTCCGTCAGCGCCGCCCGGTACGCAACGACTGCGTTCTCCAGCGCCTCATTATCGCCGCGCCGCTCGCCCACGATGCTCAAGGCAGCGCCCAAATTGTTCTGTGTCATCGCCCAATCCAGCGGCGTCCGCTCCCGCGTCCATTCCGTCAACACGCCCCGGTACGCGTCGGCGGCTTCCATCAGCGCGGCGGCGTCGCCTTTTTGCGCGCCGTAGCGCAGCAAGGCGCCGGCGAAAATCCAGCGCATTGGCGCCAGGGCGGCGGGCGTCCAACGCGCATGGGGTGCGGACGCATTCAGCAGCTTGCGCATTTGTGCGATACGCGGCGCCAGCGTCTCCGCCACATAATGGCCGGCGCGCGCGGCGACTTCCGCGGCTTGCGCCGCGATATGCAAACGCAGGACGTCCAGGAAGTCGTCCCAAAACATTTGAGGCAGGCGCATGTCGCCGGCGATGACCGCATAGCGTTCGCCGCCCGGCTTATAGTGGACAGCGGAAGCCGCTGTCCAGAATAAATCCGGCGCGCGCTTCGGGCCGCCGTCCTGGAGAATCCGCCCCCAGATCAGCACGTCCGCGCCGCAACGGCGCAGCCAGCGGCGCGCCAGGCGGTGCCCCGCCGCCGCGTCGCCGGTGGCGATTTTCCGCGCTGTCCGCGTTACGGCCACGCCGTCGATTTTTTGTAGCCAGGAGAAGATATTCTCCCGGCTTTCCCCGCCCGGGTCGTTGTCGAATACCGCCAGCATCACGGTGAATTTTCCGGGGACCGCCCTGGGGAGCGGCCACAACCGTCGGAGTCGGCCGCCCAGCCAGCGCATTCCCGGTTTTTCGGCCAGCTCGTTCCCTTTCCAATACAGCCACACGCTCAAAAGCACAACGATCAGCCCCGCCGCGCCGAGATGGCGATACCCCCACGCCATTTCCATGGCCTCCCAGTTACCGCGCGGCGGTTGGGAAACCCGCGCCGCCAGCGGAGGCGGCGCGGCGGTTGCCGCGCCGGGGCGCGCCGTCGCCGGCAAAGCGGGTTGACTGACGGAAAGGGGTTGCCGTTGGTCGGGCACGCTGCACCTATTCTTATGGGCCGATGGAGTGAAGACACGATACTCCCCGGATTGTGCCACATTCCAGCCATGAGGCCACAATCGGCTCCTAGGAGCGAATCCGGGGCGATAGCGGTTTTGCGCGCGCCGCAGGCGCGAAGAGGCATGAATCGCCGGAGACTGCGAAAACGGCGCGCCGGGTCACCCTTGCCGCGCGCTCTGAACCAGCCGCTGGATTGCTCGGTTGTGCGTGTTTCCGGCCGGCCCGCCGGTTGTCCGCCGTTGCCGGAAACGGGCGGGGCGTTCGCGGCGAGGGCCTTCCCTACCGCCGCGCGCACTCTCCAGCGCACGGCGCGGCGAACAATGGGAACCCCCCTCATCCATGGCGAACGCTATGCCGCAGGAGCGAGGCGGCCGCTTTCCACGAGACGATAAGCGCTCGGTCCCGGACGGCTCGCGCCGATCCGGCCCGGCGCCGCGATGTCCGGCCCGCGCCAGCGCCCTTCGCTAACGGGCGATCGATTAAATCGCCCGGCGCCTGCCGGGCCGGCCCCGATTGCAGCCGGGACCGCCGTCATTGCGCCGGTTCATCCGGCCGGTGCGTTTATTTCTGTCCTTTCACGATGCTCATCGCCGCCGCCACCATCGATCCGATTTCCGCCATGTTTCCCGGCAAGATCAGGGTGTTGCCCTGCTTGGCCACGCCGGAGAAGGCGTCCACATATTTCTCCGCCACTTGGAGGTTGACCGCTTCCATGCCGCCGGGCGCTTGGGTGGCGGTGGCGATTTTCTGGATCGCCTGGGCGCTGGCGTCCGCCACCGCCTTGATGGCTTCGGCCTCGCCTTGGGCCTGGTTGATGGCCGCCTGCCTCTCGCCCTCGGAGCGCTGAATGGCGGCTTCGCGCTCGCCGGTGGCGATGTTGATTTGTTCTTGCTTGCGTCCCTCGGACGCGGCGATCAGGGCGCGCTTTTCCCGCTCGGCGGTGATCTGCTGCTGCATGGCGTGGAGAATTTCCTTGGGCGGCGTCAGGTCCTTGATTTCATAGCGCAGCACTTTCACCCCCCAGCTCGCCGCCGCTTCGTCCAGGGCGGCGACTACCGAGTGATTAATCATGTCGCGTTCCTCGAAAGTTTTGTCCAGCTCCATTTTGCCCACTACCGAGCGTAAGGTGGTCTGGGCGAGCTGGGTGATCGCCATCACGTAGTCGCTGGAGCCGTAGGACGCCAGCCGTGGATCGGTGACTTGAAAATAGAGGATGCCGTCCACCTGCAACTGGGTGTTGTCGCGAGTAATACAAATCTGGCTGGGTACGTCCAGAGGGACTTCTTTCAGTAAGTGCCGGTAGGCCACCCGGTCGATGAACGGCGCCACGATGCTCAGGCCCGGCGCCAGCACGACGTGAAATTTACCCAAGCGCTCCACCACCAGCGCGTATTGCTGGGGAACCACTTTGACCGCCTTGACGACGAAGACGACGGCGGCGAGCAGAATAAATAATGCGATTTCCATGAAGCCTCCTTATTACGGTTTATGATGTGTCAGGATGAGTTGGCTGCCGCGCACTTCGCGGATGTAGAGCGTTTCTTGCCGCGGCGTGGCGGGCGACTCGGTTGCGGCGTCCCACTCCGCTCCCCGGTAATAGACGCGCGCGGTGCCGTCGTCGCGCCAAGTCAGCACGGTGACCCGGTTGCCCGTATCCAGCCCCGGCGCCGGGGCTTGTTTGCCCTTGGCGGCGAGCCGGGAGCTGCGCAACAGCAGCGTGCCGGTCACGCCGACCACGGCGGCCACGGTCAGTTGCGCCGGCGCCGGCAGCCCCGCCAAAGCGGCCAGCCCGCCCGCACCCAGCGCAATCGCCATGACCAGCATGTAGAACGTGCCGGTGGCCAATTCCAGCCCCAACAGCACCAGCCCCAGCACGAACCACTTGGTGTAGATTTCCATCGCGCCTCCTCCGCTGTTCGGAGGTCATACTAGCAGATTTCCACCGCCGCCGTTGGAAAAGCGCTTTCCCTCGGTTATTGGCCGTGGCTGGGCGATTGCCGCTCGATCAGCATGGCGTCGCCGTAGCTGAAGAAACGATAACGGCCGGCCACCGCGTGGCGGTAGGCGCAACGAATGGCGTCCATGCCGCCGAAGGCCGAAACCAGCATCAGCAGGGTGGATTTTGGCAGATGGAAGTTGGTCAGCAGCCGCTCCACGATCCGGAAGCGGTAGCCGGGGGTAATGAACAGGTCGGTTTCGCCGCCGCCCGCCCGCAACACGCCCCCCTGCGCCGCCGCCTCCAGAGCGCGCAGGCTGGTGGTGCCCACCGCGACGACGCGTCCGCCCGCCCGTTGGGCCGCCTGAATGGCGTCCACCGCCGCTTGGGGAATCACGTAGCGTTCGCGGTGCATGCGATGGTCGACAAGCCGCGCCGCCCGCACCGGCTGGAACGTTCCCGCCCCCACGTGCAGGGTG
>DOVS01000275.1 GCA_003519965.1 Betaproteobacteria bacterium | reverse complement strand
CCGTTCAGGCGGGACTCCAATCCCTCGGCGGTCTGCTGCCAGCGCACCGACTTGGCCGGCGAGCACACCCCGCAGGTATTCGGAGATTCGCCCGTTACGTAGGAAGACAACACGCAACGCCCCTCCACCATGACGCATAACCCGCCGAAGCCGAATAATTCGATTTCCACCGGCGTATTCGCCACCACCTGCTCCACTTGCGCCAGGGACAACACCCGGGGCAGCACCGCGCGCTGAATGCCGAACTGTTCATGATAAAGGTTGATCGCCTCGTAGTTGGTGGCGGAGCCTTGTACCGACAAATGCAGCCGCAATTGCGGATAAGTGCGGGCGGCGTAACGCATCAGGCCGGGGTCGGCCAGAATCACCGCATCCACCTCGACGGCCGCGGCGTTATCCACCGCCTCTTGCCATCGCTGCCAATTCGCGCCCTGGGGAAAGGTATTCAGCGCCAGCAGCACCTTGGCCCCCTTGGCGTGCGCGTAACGAATACCCTCGCGGGCAGTGGCCAAATCGAAATTGAGGCCGGCAAAGTTGCGGGCGTTGGTATTGTCGCGGAATCCCATATAAACGCAATCCGCGCCGTGATCCACCGCCGCTTTAAGGGCCGGCAGGTTGCCCGCCGGACACACCAGTTCCAGCGATGTCTTAGGCGACATATTTTACTTCCTTCATTATTTCCGGCGGCCGGGCGAACTGCCCTTGCGCGTGGCCGCGGCGGCGCAGTTCGCCCTCGATCCCGTTCAATACGTTCCATTTCATCGAACACCACGCGGGCGCTAGCAAAATATCCCGGGACGCCGTGCCGGTCACCCGATGATAAACCACCGCCGGCGGGGTGCGCTCGATCAGGTCGGCGGCGATACGAATATATTCCGCCATCTCCAGCGGCCGGTATTCGCCGCGCCGCCACTGCTGAGCCAGCCGCGTATGCTTGACTACGTGCAGCGGATGCAGCTTGAGCCCCGCCACGCCCAGATCCAGCACGGTATCCAAGGTGGCATGGTAATGGGCTTCGGTTTCACCGGGTAGGCCGACAATCAAATGGGTGCAGACCGGAATATCCCGCCGCTGGGCGGCGGCCACGGCGGCGCGATAGTCGGCAAGACCATGGCCCCGGTTTACCCGCGCCAAGGTGTCGTCGAACGCGGACTGCAACCCGAGCTCCAGCCAAACCTCCAGACCGCGGGCGCGATAACGCGCCAGCAAGTCCAGCGCCTCCGACGGCACGCAATCCGGACGGGTGCCCACCGCCAAGCCGACAATATCCGGCTCGGCCAGCACCGGCTCGTAAAGCGCCCGCAGCCGCTCTACCCGGTCATACGTATTGGTGTAGGCCTGAAAATAGGCGATGAAGCGTTTGGCGCGAGTGCGGCGCGCGATCGCCTGCCGCCCCGACGCGAGCTGCGCCGCCAGCGGCGCGGCGCGGTGATTTGGGCTAAACGATGCGTTGTTGCAAAACGTACAACCGCCGATTCCCTTGGCGCCGTCACGGTTAGGACAGGTAAACCCGGCATCGAGGGAAATTTTATGCACGCGCTCCCCAAACCGCCGGAACAGCCATTGACCGAACGTATTGACCCGATCAGACAGCACCATGGCTTAATCGACCGCCATTGTTATAAAAATAATTAATTTATTCATCTAGTTAAGTGAAAAATCCGATCTGGTCATCCAATTTTAGACAGTACCATGGCGGAACCGAATCTTCAAGCGGCCGATTCGGCCTACCGCGAAACACACCGCTAGCGGGTCAACTGCATATACAGCAGCGGCAGCTCCCGCGGAAGCTGCGCCGGCTGGCGGATCACGACGTAACCGTCCACGCCGAACAAATAAGGCAAGTAATCGTTCGCTGTCTCGTCGATGGTCACGCAAAACGGCCGGATCCCCCGCCGCCGCGCTTCCGCTAGCGCCATGCGGGTATCCTCGACGCCGTAGCGGCCCTCGTATTGATCGAGGTCGTTGGGTTTACCATCGGTCAATAGCAACAACAACCGCTGACCGCGCTCTTCCCGCTCCAGCAAATGGCTCGCATGGCGGATGGCGGCGCCCATGCGGGTGTAAAAGCCCGGCTTAATCGCGGCGATGCGGCCCCGCGCCGCCGCGTCGTATTTTTCCGCGAAAGCCTTTAGCCCATGAAAACGCACATTGTTGCGCTTCAGCGATGAAAAGCCATAAAGGGCGAACCGGTCGCCGGTCGCCGACAAGGCTTCTGAAAACAGAAACAGACTGTCGCGAATCACGTCGATTACCCGCGCTTGATCGCTAACCCAGGCGTCGGTGGACAACGACATGTCGGCAAGCAACAAGCACGCGAGATCGCGGTCGCGGTAATGATGAGCGCGGTACAATCCGCGTTCCGGGGCGAGCACGCCGCCGCGCCGGTCGGCGGTAAACTGTACGCAAGCGTCTAAGTCTAATTCACCGCCGTCATATTGCCCTTTCCGCCATACCCGCGCCGGCGCCAGCGCCGCGAATTGGCTGCGCAGCCGCCGCGCCACCGGCGCTAGCCGGTGCGGCAAAACGCAAGGCGGCGCCTTGACCGCCGCCATTGGCTGTAGCCGGCAATGATCCGGCTGATGCGCTTGCTTGCGATAGTGCCATTCGGGCAACAGAATGCCTTCGCCCAATGGCGTATCGTCCTCCTCGGCGGAAGGCAGATCGAGATCGAAACGCACTCGCGAGGCGGCGCTTTCGCCGTCGCGGGTCAGGCTAATCGTTTCCAACTCGTCGGCGTTCCTGGCCGCTGGTGGATGATCGTCTTCATCCATGGAGCGGCTCACCTTGACATAGTCGGATAGGAAGAAAATGCTCTCGGCGCGGAACAGCATCATTAACCCGTGCTTATTCTCTGGAGCCGAGACCCGCTCCGCCTGACGGCGGCGGAAATCTTCCTGCTGCCGGCTGCGTTCCCGGCGGCCCGCCGCCGGCAAGGCGGAGGCGGAGGACGCGGCGGGATCGCCATGGGGCGGAAAAGGATGCAGCCACAGCCATACCGGAAAAAACAGCCGCCGCGCCAGCGGCAATGCGGCGACGCTGCCCGGCCGGACAAGCGCCTGACGAATCAGCCGCTCCTGGGCGGCTTCGTCGGCGGGCAGGCGCTCCGGGGACGGACGCAGCGCCATGACGGCCTCCCGCAGCCGCTGGTAGCGCGGCGCCATCCCCGGATAACGCGCGAAAACCCGCAGGCTCGCCTGCTGGTTATGTTCCAGCCAAGGCAGGCTGTCGCCAGGCTCCGCCGCCGCCAAGGCGATCAACCACAGATACAAGTCATGGTTCAATTCCCGCCGCGGCAACACATCGAGCACGGAAGGAAGATACAGCGTTTCGCCGTCAATCCAAGCAAACTCCGCCTTACGCCCCGCACCGGCGATGCGCTCCCGCCAGCGGCGGCGCGCGCCATGTTCGACGGCGCTAGCGGCCCGCACCTGCAAACCGCCGTCGCCGCCCATGGCGCGAAACAGAATACCGGCGGTTTTGGCGACGGCCGTCAGCGGCGCCGCGGCGTCGGGGTAACGCCGCTCCGCGCCGCGGCTAATCACCCGGTGCCACAACAGGCCGATGCGCTCTTCCATGAATCAGCGCCCCTCGTTCGCCGCAGACCGCGGACGGCCCTGCGGCGGCGCATCCGTAGTCCGATAAGCCGGCGGGGCAGGGTGCAGCCCAAAGTCGCGTCCCGTCTGCTCCAGCGCCGCCGCGCCTTGCACCCATTGCAGCAGCGTACCCGCCGGATTGCCCGCCTGCACGTGAGTGCATGCCGCGGCGCAACGCCCGCACTGCGTGCAAGCGAACATGGCGCGCTTAATCGTGCGCGGCTTAAGCCGCATGGGACAGACGTGCTCGCATGCCGACGCACAACTGCTACAACTTTGGGCGCGACGGCGGTCGAACCCGATCACCATCGCCCGTCGATTCGCCATCCACGCCAGACTTTGGAATAATCCCACGGCGCAACCGAAGCGGCAAAACAGATGACGCGCGAATAGGAATTCCATGGAAAAAACGAGAGTGGCGACGATCAGGAAAATCTGCTGATTTCGCGTTAGTGCGCCCTGCCACAGATTACGGTAAATTTCGCTGGGCGGCAGCAGATAAGTCAGCAGCGTCACCGCCCATAAGCCGGCGAAAAAAATCGCCAGCACCACGACTAACGGCCAATAACGCGGGTCGGTGCGAACCACGGCGCCGTCGGGGTCGTGCGGCGGGATGGTGCGGCGATCCCACAGGCTTTGCTTGGCCGATGCGCGGCGCATCCATCGATTAAGAAGCTCCACTACCGAAAAATGGGGGCACAACCACCCGCAATATAGACGGCCGTATTTCCAGGACAGCCACACCCCGCCGCCAATCACGACGGCCAGGGGAATAAACCCACGCAGCAGAAGATTCAGCGCCACGCCGGCGGCTCCCGTCCGCCCGGCAAGAAAGCCGTCCAGCCCCAGCGTCCAGTCGTGGCCGAAAAAAATCAGGTGGTTGAGGTTAAGATCGATGCGAAAAATATCCAATACCGGCGCTAGCACGAACAGGATGAAAAACCCGGCCTGAAGTCCCAGGCGGCGGCGTTGCAACCGGGTAGAATAGGCAACGCGATTCACCGGCGCCGTTCCCCGCGCCCGCACGCCGCCACGGCGAAGCACACCGGTTTAACGCCCGCCGGACGAATAACGCCATGCCCCGCCGCGCTGCATCGCCACACCCGCTCCCGCACGCGCCGTCTTACGCGACCAGCGTAGCCCATCGTGTTAGCCATCGCACCGCCTACCCACCACGGGATAGATAAACGTGCGCCCGGCCATGGCCTTCGCCAGCCCCAGTACGCCAAGCAACACCAACGTGGAATGGCATACGGTAAAATAGAGAATCACCACGACCCAGGTCGCCGGCATCGCATAACCGCCGAGTAAAAGAATCAGGCCGTTGGCCGCCCCCAGCAAAGCAACCGCCCACAAGCTGGCGGCGACGGTCTGACGCAAGTGGCAGCGGGCCAACTGCGGTGCGCCGCCCTCCTTGAAATACAGGCCCAGCAAGATTAGAAACGCGAATCCCGGCAACAATAACAGGTTCATCAAATACAAGACTTCCGCGATCACCGCCAGCGTTTGCCCTGGCGGGTCGGGACATTCTGGAAACGGCGGATCATCGGCCGAAGGTGACATGAACGAGTTCCATGAGCGCCGCGGCGGTTTCCCCATCGTCGGTCAACGGCTCCACCACCGCCGCCTGACAGGCCGCCACCGCATCCATGCCGCCATGGATCAGGGTAGCGGCGTAAATCAGCAAACGGGTGCTGGCGGCCTCTTCCAAGTCGTGCGCCTTCAGGGCGCGCAGGCTGTTAGCCAACGTCACGAGATGCTGCGCCATTAAGGAATCGACGCCGGTCTCGCCGATGACAATATCGCGCTCCAGCGCCGGCGGCGGGAAGTTGAAACGCAGCGCGACGAAGCGCTGCCGAGTACTGGGTTTCATCCCTTTGAGGAAATGCTGGTAGCCGGGATTGTACGACACCACCAACATGAATTCCGGCGGCGCCTGGAGAATCTCGCCGGTGCGCTCGATCGGCAGAATGCGCCGGTCGTCGGCCAGCGGGTGAAGCACCACCGTGGTGTCCTTACGCGCCTCCACGACTTCATCCAGATAGCAAATACCGCCTTCGCGCACGGCGCGAGTCAGCGGCCCGTCGCTCCAATAGGTAACGCCGTCGCCGATAAGATGCCGTCCCACCAGATCGGCGGCGGTCAAGTCATCGTGGCAGGAGACGGTATAGAGCGGCCGCCCCAGGCGCGCCGCCATATGGGCGACGAAACGCGTCTTCCCGCAGCCGGTCGGCCCTTTAATCAACAACGGCAGCCGGTTGCGCCATGCTTGCTCGAACAGCACGGTCTCGTTACCGAACGCCTGGTAGAACGGCAGATCGTCTATCGCTTCACGCTGCATTGCCGACTTATCCATCAATAATCACCATTTCACTATGCCGTAAACAACGCCGGGGTTACTTGACAGCGGTCAAGCAGAGCGCGGCCACCGTACCGACAACGCCGACTAACCAACCTAGCATCAACAGCCGCCATAATAATCGCGTTCGTCTCAACCCCATAAAGAAGCCGGACACCAGATACCCTTTCAGCACCGCGAGACCCATCACCAGCCCGATCACCCAAACGCCGCCCAGCCCCGCCTCGCCGACACCGAAAGTCGTAGCGGTCAACGCCAACAGCAGCAGCCATATCCCGGTATCGGGACGCAACCGGTGCGCGGTTCGCGCGCTTTTCCCCGTCGGCCCGCTCAATGGACTACGTACACCAGCGGAAACAGGATAATCCAAACCAAGTCCACCATGTGCCAGTAGGACGCGCCGGTTTCCACACCCGTATAGTCTTCGGCGCTATAGCCGCCACGGCGCGCCTTGAGCGCCACCGCGGCAAGAATAACCATCCCCATGATTACGTGCATGAAGTGAAAAAACGTCAACGACAAGTAAAACATGAAGAAGGTATTGGTGCTGAGCGTGACGCCCGCGGCAAATTTGGCGTGGAATTCGGTCAATTTGATGACGACGAACACCGCGCCCAAACTGATCGCGCCCAGCAGCCACCCGCTACAACGCCGGGCGTCGCCGCGCCGAATAGCCGCCACGGCGCGCACGACAAAGTAACTGCTGGTGATCAATACCGCCGTATTAGCGCCGCCCGCCACCCGACTAAGCGATAACTGAGAATGATCGAACAAGGCCACATCATGGCGGCGAGCGACCGCATAGGCGATAAAAAATACGCCGAACACCAACAACTCGGCAAAAATAAAAAACCAGATCGCCAGATCGCCCGGCGGGTTTTCCGTCTCGAAGCCGGCGGAGGCCGCCTCAAGCTGAGCCATACAAAATCCTTACTCGATGAAGCAGTGATTCGCGTAAACGCGACAGAGGAGGGTTTCCCCTCCTCCCACGTCGCCAGATTGTACGGCCTTGACTCCCATTAGGCCGCAAAGTCACATAGATACCTCGCGCCGTTAGGCCGTAACGGCCTTGGCTTCCCCTTTAACGAAGAAGCTGGCGAGATAAGTGACCAATCCGACAAAGAACATCACGCCCGCCGCTTCGCGCAGCCAGTAGAACAACGCGATTTTTTGTTGCACCACCATGAACGGCAGGGGCGTATCCGATACTCGTTGCAGGTAAACCTGCAAAATCCCGGCGGCGGTCAAGAACAGGGTGATGAACACCATGGCGACGGTCATCAGCCAGAAGCCCCACATTTCGGTGACCTGCGATTTATTGCTATTGGCGATGCGGCCGCGCAAAAGGGGCATGGCGTAGGAAATCATGGTCAGCACCACCATCACGTAAGCGCCGTAAAACGCCATGTGGCCGTGAGCGGCGGTAATTTGCGTACCATGGGTGTAATAATTGATCGGCGCCAAGGTATGCAGAAATCCCCAAACGCCCGCGCCCAGGAAGGCCATCACTCCGGTGCCCAGCGCCCACAAAGTGGCGACTTTGTTGGGGTGGTCGCGGCGACGGCGGTTGACCATATTGAACGCGAACACCGTCATCATGAAGAAGGGAATCGGCTCCATAGCGGAGAAGATGGAGCCCCACCATTGCCAATACGCCGGCGTGCCGATCCAATAGTAATGGTGGCCGGTGCCGATAATGCCGGTAATCAGCGTCATGGCGATAATGACGTACAGCCATTTCTCGATCACTTCGCGATCGACCCCTGTCACCTTGATGAGCACGAAGGAAAGCAGCGCACCCAGGATGAGCTCCCATACACCTTCCACCCACATATGCACCACCCACCACCAGTAAAACTTGTCGAGCACTAAGTTAGCGGGATCGTAAAAGGAAAACAGGAAGAATATCGCCAGCCCCCACAATCCCAGCATCAGCACCAGGCTGATGGAGGTTTTACGACCTTTGAGCATCGTCATGGTGAGGTTGAACAGAAACGCCAGCGTCACCACCACGATGCCGAGCTTGGTAATCAGCGGCTGTTCCAAAAACTCCCGGCCCATGGTCGGCAAAATGTTGTTGCCGGTCATGGCCGCCAAGGTGGCGTAAGGCACTAATAAATAGCCGAGAATGGTCAACACCCCGGCAGCCAGAAAAATCCAGAATAGGATCAACGCCAGCTTAGGGCTGAATAACTCGGTTTCCGACTCTTCCGGAATAATGTAATACGCCG
>DOVS01000242.1 GCA_003519965.1 Betaproteobacteria bacterium | reverse complement strand
GGCGGGCCAGTTGGTTATTAAAGCGGTCGATGAAGACAAGCCGACCGCCACCTTGTTGACCGCCTGGCGCAATCCAAAGAAAGGCAAGGCGCTCGCTTGGTTTCTCGCGCGTCTGGCGCACGGGCTGACGCACTGATTGCGCATGGCGACGCCAATTGTCGTGCGCTGGGCGTTTTGCCGGGCCCCTGTCCATTTAGCTATCGATTGCAACGCGATTGCTGCGCGATAAATGCAAATAGCGCCGGGCGTCGAGAAACGCCGGATGCGCGCATTCGTTCCGCTAGTATCGCTGGACGGCGTTTTTCCCGTAGTAACGATGATCTAAAGGAGACGCTGAGACGAACGCATGGCGCGTATTGTTCGCGGCGATATTATTTTGCGCCGGAGCGGCCGGTCGGACAGCAGCTGCGAATATTGCCGGGATAGGCTTTTGGAAAAATAAGCGGGGCTCTTCCTTGAAGTTGGCTGCCGACGCCGGCGGCTAACTTCTAAGAGACATTTACCATGGCGGCCGGATGCGGCGCCGGTAAGCCGCACGCCCTCATCGGCGCGTATAACGGCCGCACGGCCGCATTTACCGTCAATTTCAGGAATGCCATTCGATTACCGCCTGGAAGGCCGTTTTATGAATACATTCGCGCAAGTCGATACGCTCTGGCTGCTGACCCTAGGCGGCGCGCCCCAGTGGAGCGCCACGGTTGCCGGCGCCGGTGCGTTCCGTCGTATCCGCCATCGATAATGTTCTCCCGCGGGGGTTCCATGGGCGAGGCAAGGATGCCGCTAGTGTCGCGGCGCGTTGCGGAAAGCCTACGTTGGGATCAAGTGGGCGCACCGCGCCTATGGGGCAGTCGCTTTCCCTAGGCGGACGCCGCGTTGCGGGATTCGCTGTTCTCGCGGGGAAGGCGGTAGGTTCGTTTATTCGTTGCCGTCATTAGATTAATGATCGTCGGAGGCGCTTTCGCTTCTGGAAAAAGACAATACAAGTAAGAGACGGCCATGGCGGTTATTTCTTAACCGCGGTCAGTGGAAAATCGCCGGCGGATGTTGAGGAATCAAGCGGGCGACGTTGTGTTTTTCGGCGATGGCGTTCAGCCAATGCCGTTGGCGGCGCGCCGTGCTGGTTTCCGGCGGGGAAAAGTTTACCGGATCGTTATGTCGATCACTGTTCAACGGGATAATTCAGGTGAAATTTCCCGTAGACGCGGCCTGCATCGCTTGATTTGCATCATTCCCTTTGTGGCGGGAGATTTTGCTGAAGACGCGCCCCCCTTCCCCGGCCGGGAAATTGACGCGCCGTGGCGAAATGGCGGCGGGGGGAGGGCGGCTTTTCTGCACCGTGTTTCCTGTGAATTATGGAACGATCAGGCAATCCGGTTTGGTTAACGCCCATTGTTTTTCATACTCCATCACGTGGGCGACGTTATCGATAAAGGCGTCATCCTGGCCGAAGCGTTTCAGGAGATGGAGTCCCATTTCGATGCCGGAGGTAATGCCGCCGCCGGTGATGATCCGTCCATTGTCCACAATGCGGTGGCGGTCGATTTGGCAATGGGGCGCGATGTGCGCCAGCCGTTCCAGTGGGACGATGGTTTCACTGGGGTCGCCGTTTTTCCGGCTCGTGGCTTTGACGCCATCCAGCAACCCGGCTTTGCCGTAAATCCATGATCCCGTGCAAACGCTGACTAGCAACGTTTCGCGCGGTTGCGACTGTACAAACGCTAATAACCGGTCATTGTGCATTTCCGCCCGGGAGCCGATGCCGCCGGGAATCAAAAAGGCGTCCATGCTGGGTTTGTGGTCGAGCGCATATCTTGGCGTTACACTTAAGTTGGCGGTTGCCTGTACGGTTCTTAAGGTGTCGCCAATTAAAAACGCGTCGAGTTCCGGATCCATGCGCCGAGCGACGGCGAATACGCCAAGAGGGGCCGACCAGTCGATGACCTCGGCGTCGTCGAAAATATAAATCCCGAGTCTTTTTGCCATTTCGGCGTCTCCTTCAAAAGGTGTTGCAGACAGACCAATCTGTCTTTATTAAAAGAAAAAAATTGCACTGTGTTCAATGACGGTCAGGTTTCCTTTCTATCCTTATGGGGTAGCGGGTGGGGATCGTATGCCGAGTCTATTGGCGCGCGATCCCGTTTTTAGGCGCGTCTGAATACGCACTAAGCGGTTGGCGTGTTTTCGGCCGGGTGGCGCAATCGTCGACGGCGGTCAGTGATGTCATGCGTCTACTGGCTCTCCGCTTCCGGCGTGTGTTTTTTGCAAGGAGCGGCGNNTGGCCAAAGACGCGCATAATTCTGGCTGGCCGCGATGGCGCCTTCAACGATCACGTAAAGCATATCGGCCGTTTTTTCTACATTGCGCCATTGCGGTGCTTGCGTCGAGACGTTAAGCGGTGGGAACAGGTTTTTCAGCGCGTGTCTGAGGGCGTCTTTATGCCGGATGACTTCATGGCGCAGCCGATGGTCGATTGCAGGCGTTTCGGCGGCAATATTGAGGAAGGCGCATCCTCTAAAATCGCAGCGGGTCATCCAGTTTCGCAGAAAGGCAAACAATCCGGCTATTTTTTCTGGCGGCGAGGCGTAAGGCGCTAGGGCTTCTCTCAGCCATTCCATCCAGAGGGTGTGGCGCGCCTGGAGATAGGCGACGCCTAAGTCTTCCTTGGAGGGAAAGTGATGGTAAAAAGTGGCCTTTGCGACACTGGCCTCGGCGATGATTTGGTTGACGCCCGTCGCTAAATAGCCTTGTTGGTAAAAGTAGATGGCGGCGGCGTCGATTATTCGTTGGCGTGGATTAGGTGCGGTCATGGCGAAAATATAATACAGACAGAACGGTCTGTCAATGCGATGCTGGTTTCCGGTTCGGCGCGTGGAATCGTTCGGTGAAATGCGGGCGGCAGTGCGGTGCATGGTAATATTTTCCATTGGGTAGCGACGGATGATGTATTCATGGGGCGGAAGTTCAAACCAAAAATTGGGCTGGCATTGGGTAGCGGCGCGGCGCGAGGATGGGCGCATATCGGCGTGATTCAGGCATTGACCGCCGCCGGGGCGGCGCCGGAAGTCGTGTGCGGCACGTCCATTGGCGCGTTGGTGGGTGCGGCTTATGCGGCTGGAGATTTAGAGCGGCTGGCGGATTGGGTGCTCGGTTTGCGCTGGCGGGATGTCGTCGGCTATCTGGATGTTAGCCTGAACGGTGGGTTGATTAAGGGGGATAAGTTGATGGCTTTTCTGCGCCATCAGGTGACCGATACGGCGATCGCCAAATTAACATGTCCCTTTGCCGCGGTCGCCACGGATTTATATAGCGGACGCGAGGTCTGGTTGCGAGAGGGCGCCGTAATGGATGCGGTGCGCGCCTCCCTCGCATTGCCCGGTTTGTTTTCGCCGGTGGCGCGTGGCGCGCGATTACTGGTAGACGGCGGGCTGGTCAATCCGGTGCCGGTATCGCTTTGTCAAGCGATGGGGGCCGATGTCGTCATCGCCGTCGATCTGAGTTCGGACCTCTTGGGCCGGCATTGGCGGCCGCAGGATAGCGGAGAAACCGTAGATGGGCGGGCGGCGGCGGGCGGGATGCTCGACCGTATTCAATCGAGTCTTTGGCGGTTCGGCAACGCCGCGCATTCCGAGAAAGAAAGAGCGGCTATTCCTTCGGTGCTGCAAGTGTTGGCGGGCAGTATTACTATTATGCAGGTTCGC
The DNA here is from genome assembly GCA_003519965.1 of Betaproteobacteria bacterium. GTDB lineage: Bacteria > Pseudomonadota > Gammaproteobacteria > Burkholderiales > UBA9220 > UBA9220. The sequence goes on along the minus strand of DOVS01000242.1, from coordinate 804 downwards.
ATCACGCGCAGCCGTCTGGCGGGAGAGCCCGCCGATGTCTTGATTGCGCCCCGGTTGGCATCCACGGGGTTGATGGATTTTCATCGGGGAGGCGTGGCGATAAAGGAAGGGCGGCGCGCCGCCGAAGCGGCGTTGCCGGCGTTGCGGGAATGGCTGGACGGTGTTTCCTAAGGCGATGGAGCGGGGAGCATGGACATCATGGAAGTGCTGTTAATTCTTCTGTGTGTTGCTGCGGTGATCGCCTTGTGGTTAGATGGCATGGGCGCGTGGGAAGCGGCGGTTGCCGCTGGACGGGCGGCATGCCGTCGCGCGGGTGTTCAGTTTCTCGACGACACCGTGGTCATCGTCGGGTTTCGGCTAGGGCGTAATGCGCGGGGGCGGGCGGCAATCCGGCGCGTGTACCGTTTTGAATTTAGTGATACGGGCGACAACCGGCTGGAAGGAACGGTCGTTGCGTTGGGTAAAACAGTGGAATCCGTTGAAGTGGCGGCGTCGCGCTGTACGGCCAGGCCGGACGCGTCCTTGCATCGGGCGCATTTTCTCCCGGCGGCGGCCGAGGGAAAACCGCATACGGCGATGGTGATGGAAAGTAAAATAATGTCTTCGATTCCTGTGGACGTGCTCATGAAAATCGAGGCGCATCGCCCCGATTTGGTGTCCGTGATCCACGACCTGATGACGATCAATGACGCGGGTGCGCTCCAGGTGCTAGAAGCGCGTCTTGCCGCCGACTATCTATCGGGAACGGATGCCTTGACGCCGGAAGAAACGCTTAAATTATCGGCTTGCTGCACAGGCCGGCGC